>MGYE01000058.1:35645-40978 GCA_001801625.1 Gammaproteobacteria bacterium RIFCSPHIGHO2_12_FULL_42_10 | reverse complement strand
GCGGGATGGGGTATATACATTGCGATCCATCTCTAACCCGGATATTTCATCATACTAGCACCTGCGGACGTGAAAATGGCTTGTCTGCTGCGTTGCAGACAAGCCATTTTCACGCCCTCGTTACGCTATATGATGAAATATGCGGGTTAGCCCGGGATATGACCAGCAAACCCGCATCTTCAGGATATATGCAACGCAGCACGTAAGCGTTTTAGAGGATTTGCAAACATGCATGACCAACAGACCTCAGTATTTAAGCAAAATACTTTGGCTGTTTTGCTTTTTTCGTTGGGCTATCTTTTAGTTTTAGCTTATTTTAATTATGTCGATCCTTATCACCATGCTTTTTTTGAAAGTGGTTTAACCGTTGTTCTTTATAATTGTGCTCGATTATTTTTTATCGTTTACCTAATTTGGATGTTTTATATTCCTGGCGATCTTTTTTTGAGATGGATGAGTGGCATTGATTATCGCCCGCTATCGATGACATCTGCGTTGCTTGCATTTTTTGCAGGGGTTGGCATTTGGCATATTGTATTATTGCTGATGGGATTTTTTGGATGGTATGTGCGTATTTTAATGATGGGCATGACTTTATCGTTGTTTGCCATTTCATTGCCGCGACTGAATCAATGGATGGGGGTGGTAGCAAATTATCGAAAAGAAATTAATTGGCCTGGTTTTTTAATATTGCTGCTTCCCGTGTTGTTTTTTTTAATGACAAAGGGGCTCTATCCTGCAGGCGGTGGTCATGATTATTACGATCATTATTTTCCTTATTACTTGCGTGTTGTGGAGCGTGGCAATATTTTGCCGAATGAAGTGTGGTATCACTTCTATTACTCAAAGGGTGATGGTCTCTTTTTTTTAAGTATGTTGCTTGCAGACCCTCTCAGTCCTCAACTGGCAACGACAGCGTTTATGGTTGCTGGTGCGGGCGTTGTCTTTTCCATATTAAAAACATCTTATAAAAGTATGATGCCCTGGATGGGCGTGGCACTATATTTTACATTTTTAATTTATACGCCAGGTCCGGTTGAAAATATGGATAATGGCGGGTGGGCTAATCTTGAGAAAGCGCATGAACCATCATCTGTTTTAATGTTGGCGATGATTTGGATGTCTATTGGCCTGATTAAAAATAACCTACCTCGTTTGTACGGTATGGCATTGCTCTTAACAGGGAGTGCATTAATTTTAATTCATCCTTATTCAATCGTTTTTGCTGCACCTTATTTTGGGATGGCTACCGTTTTATTTTATAAACGCCATCATCGAATGGCTGCCTTTTGGTCGCTGCTCACTCTGATTGTCATGTGTGCATGGTCACTTTTCTTTTGTCTTGTTAATTGGTTATTGACAGGCATTCCTGAAGAGCAGGCATTGTTGGTATATTGGCCATTCATTGATTTTAATAAAGTGAATGCATGGGGCGTGCTATTAGATATATTTAAATTACAGTGGGATCGTATTGGACGAGCGGCGGGGAATGAACCGTTGTTCTCACTGTCTTTTCTAAGCCATTTGTTGTCCTATTTAAGATTAGATGTCTGGGGGCCCTTGCTGCTGCTGACAGTTAGTTTATTTTTGATACGCATTAAAAACGCTGATGAGCGATTACGTATTTTTCGAACTTTAGATAAAGCTTCAATTTGTGCGTTCGCTGGATTTTTATCATGCGTTATTTTGGTATCTGCATTGATCAGTCGTAATAATGGACTCTCTTATTATCGTTTTACTATTTTTTCTTATGCGCCAATGCTTTGTTTGTGTCTTTTGGTGTTAGGCACTGTGTTGCAGAGCAAACGATTGAATAAAGCATGGTTGATATTTGGATTTGCAATGGCCTGTTTTGTATTGTCACCCTTTATGAATTATCAGCTTTCAAGAATTCATCGTGTACTTAGTAATGCTGCGCAATTTGCTGTCGGTAACTATAGCATTGCAGCAGGCTATGAGCATCCACGTGGATTACCAGGTCAGGAGCCTTGGGGCGGTATCTATCCTGCATCGAGAGTGATATGGTCTATCTTGCCATTGAAAACACGCGTTTGGAGTATGCATGTGCATAGTTATTGTATGCTGCCAGATTGTCAAATGGAAAGCTATCCATCGTATCGATTGTCAAAGCACGAAGCAGTTATTTATTATGGTGATCCAATGGAAGCTAAAGCTGTGTTAAAAAAAGAAAAATTGAATTATTTTTTCTTTTCAAATGTACTGGAGCTAACTGATCCCCTACCATTAATGCCATTATTTTCGCCAGAGCATATTGCAGATTATTTTGGGGTTGCTTGGACAAATGGTATCGATACATTGCTGACCTGGAAAGAGGATGCGCAGTCTCCGCTTGATCGTGTTTGGCTGCAAAATTATCGGTCAGCTGTTAATCACTCAAAAACAGTGATCGCCTTTCCTTTTGCTCAAATGAAAGATGTGTTGGAATCTACAAAGGTGCATTATGCATGAATCAGAATTTTTAATCGTGGGAGCAGGCATTGTTGGTTTGACCATCGCGCAAGCGTTAGTTGATCGAGGCGCTACTAAGGTGACTGTTATTGAAAAAGAGCGGGGCTTAGGTTTTCATGCGTCGGGTCGGAATAGTGGTGTCTTACATGCTGGCATTTATTATCCGCCAAATACACTAAAAGCGCGTCTTTGTTTGCAGGGCAATTTACTGATGCAGGACTATTGCCTGAAGAAAGGATTGCCGTTGATCAAAAGCGGCAAAGTGATTGTTGCTCGTAATGCATCTGAGCTGACAACACTCTTCTCGCTCTATGAGCGCGCAAAAGAAAATGGTGCTTCAGTTGAATTACTGGATGAAGCAGCGCTTGCAAAACTGGAGCCGAATGCGAAAACATACCAACAGGCATTGCGTTCTCACTATACTGCTGTTGTTGATAATAAAGCGATATTAAATGCCCTACATCAAGATCTGATTCAGTCGAATCGCGTGCAATGTTTATTTGGCGCCAAGCTATTGACACTGTTTGATGAGTTCACTGCGCAAACGTCTGTTGGAAAAATTCGTTTTAAATATTTAATTAATGCAGCAGGCGCGCATGCTGATCGTATTGCGCAACTATTCGGCGTTGGGAAAGAATATTATTTTATTCCCTTTAAAGGGATCTATAAAAAACTAAAACCATCCTTCGCACATCTAGTGAATGGTAGCATCTATCCTGTGCCACATCTTGGTAATCCATTTTTAGGAGTGCATTTTACAAAGAATATTCATGGCGATGTTTACGTGGGGCCGACGGCAATTCCTGCATTGGGTCGCGAGAATTATGGGCTGTTTTCAGGTATCGACAAAGAAATGCCAAAGATTATACTGAATGAATTATTGCTTTATTGTACTAATAAAGAATTTAGAAAAGTGGCACACGAAGAACCTAAAAAATATTCGTCCTCTTATTTTTATCGTGATGCTAGACAGTTGGTTAAAACATTGCAACCAGATTGGTTAATGCCTGCATCAAAAGTCGGTATACGACCTCAGCTAATTAATGTATGTGAAAAGAAATTAATGATGGATTTTATGGTTGTGAAAGAGCGACATACATTGCATATATTAAACGCAATCTCGCCTGCTTTTACGAGCTCAATGGCGTTTGCAAAATATGTGGTGGAGAATTATTATTGTACTTCCTCACCCTAGCCTGGATATTTCATCATATAGCTACTGCGGACGTGAAAAATGACTTGTCTGCTGCGTTGCAAGAAGAAAAATGACTGGTCGCATATATACAATATGCTCCCAGTCATTTTTCTTCTTGCGCCTTGCAGACAAGCCATTTTCACGCCCTCGTTACGCTATATGATGAAATATCCAGGCTAGCCCTCCCCCTCCCCACAATGGGCGAGGGAAGCTTCGATCGGGGGAGTGGTGTTAGCCAGAAGGAGCTCGCTCAATATGTCCTACGATTTTTTTGCAGATCATGAAAAAGAATTATCTCAACGCTTTTTGAAAGATAAATATATTATTGTGCCAGCAGAAAATAGGCAGGCATTGGGTGATATTCGTAGGCGCGTTGCAGAAGCTGCAGCGTGCGCTATTTCTGTTGCACCGCCAAGCGATGAAGAAACAGCGTTATTTTTGAATGAAATACATAAACGTGTGACAGGCGCAGCATTAAACGATATTCGTTTAAAAGTGATTTCAGACATGAACCGCGATCCGTTATTTCGATTGAATTACTTTAAAATCGCTAGAGAGATGTTGATGCTTTTAGTAGGCAATGAGCTCGCGATGCAAAGGCGGGTGAATTTGAGTATTCAAATGCCAAATGATGATAGCTCACTTTTGCCGACGCATGCCGATGTTTGGTCTGGTGATTCACCTTATGAGATTGTACTGTGGATTCCGTTGGTGGATTGTCACAAAACAAAATCAATGTATATTGCAAAAGCTTCGGTCGATGCTGAAATTCAAGCCACTTTCGCACAATTTAAAAATAAGAGCAGCGAAGATTTATTTAAACATATTGAGAAAGATGTGATTTTTTTAGATGTGCCCTACGGCTCTGCGTTGTTATTTTCTCAAAATGTGATGCATGGCAATCGCGTGAATCGTGAAACGGAAACACGTTGGTCGATGAATTGTCGTTTTAAAAGCGTTTTATCACCTTATCGCGGCAAAACAATGGGAGAATTCTTTGAACCCATTATCATCAGACCCTTAACGCGTCTTGGCTTGGATTATGCACTGCCTGAGGGATTTGAAAATGAATGATATCGAAGTTTGTGCAATGACGCGTACCGCAAGCGTTGGTTTTCGTGGTTACATTGGTAGTCGTGTGTATTTATGTGGTGAATTTCCACAGAATGTTCAAAATATGATTATTCGAAATTATTGCCAAAAACACGGACTAACTTATTTGTTGAGTGCAACAGAATACGCGATGCCTGGTTGTTATATGATTTTAGAAGAAGTTGTCAACACGATCGATACCGTTCAAGGCATTGCGATGTTTAGTATTTTTATGTTGCCAACTTCACCCAAGGTGCGCCATAAAATCTACACAAAGCTTCTTAAAGCAGGCCGTGAGTGCCATTTTGCATTAGAAGATATGTCAATCCGATCGGAAGCAAATATTCAGATGGCGGAAGATATATTGAGATTGAATCAGATAGCGGCAAAGAGCGTGGTGTTGGGATAAATGAAATTCGTGGGGATAGCGTTGCAAGTGCATTATCAGGATCAAGAGAGAATATTGGGATTGCGTCGATAGTGTGTTTTGAATAAGGATCTTACCCTCCTCTCCCCATCCCTCTCCTCCCGTAAAAAGCACGGGAGGAGAGGGGGTCGCAATACGCAGAGCATCCAC
>MGYE01000058.1:25326-35601 GCA_001801625.1 Gammaproteobacteria bacterium RIFCSPHIGHO2_12_FULL_42_10 | reverse complement strand
GACATTTTTCCAGGTGATTGCATTGCCGCGACCACCGCGACGTTCAATGGTGATAACAGCGATTTCTTTGTAGGTAAAGCCAAGGTTGATTAGCGTGCACAGCAGAGCGGCTTGAAATCCAAAACCACGGGTGTTGGCGTGCCAACGCATAATATTGTGTCGTAAATGAATATGGAGTCCATTGTAGTAGCGTATTTTATTTCCGCTAATGATGTTAATGATTTTTGTATAGATTTTAGAAATCATTTGTCGGTAAGAGCTTTTATTTTGGAAAAGCGTGTAGTAAGGCACAATGATATCTGCTTCTCCGATGGCATTGACCACTTTAACGATGGTTTCAGTCGGCTCAGAATTGTCGCCACAGAATAGCCGATAATATTTCCCTCGACCCATGAAAGCGCCATCTACGTAATTTTGCGCTAACCCTTTATTTTTTTTATTAGCACGCAAGATAATATCCACATCAGGGTGCTGTTCGATGTAATGCTTCACACATACCAGTGATTCATCTTTAGAGCCATCGTCGATCACGATAATTTCAAACGTTTTGCGAGTCATCTGCATGGCTGTAATGATGGTATTGAGCGTATCGACGATAAATACTGCTTCATTGTAGCAAGAAACAAAAATGGTGAGATCAACACCATGATTGGCATAGGGCGATGTAATGTTCTCTGGTGTGTAATGATGCTTTGCAGATTGTGAAAGTGTAATGGAGGCGTCCCAATAGGCTTGGCCTTTGAGAGTAGGTTGACTACTCATGTCTGATCGGATATCCATGTTGTGGGATTATAGGGTGTTAGTGAGTGGACGGCAATAGCATTTATTCGCACGGCATGTCTTAACGGAATTGCTATAAAGATGACTGGAATAAGGTGCATGATTAACCCACCAGACCCCACAACAAGTGCGGGGTGACAAAACATATATCCTGTCACCCCGCACTTGTTGCGGGGTCAGATGGCTTGAGCAATTGTCACTTTCTGCACCGCATGCTATGCTCGTGCGCTTAAAAGGCAATGGATAAGCAGGAGAGCTGCTTCGATGGTGATGCAAACCGAACCTGATTTGTTGGGTGTTCAACATGTGGACGTAGATGTTTGCGATAGGATGGAGCAGTCGATTGATTTTCGGTTGCAATCTAGGCAATCCGATCTTGCCTGGGTCGATATAAAGGAAGGTCTAACGCACTGGCGTATTTGGCTGTTACTTGCCTATCAAGATATTAAGTTGCGTTATCGTCGTTCTATTCTGGGTCCTTTTTGGATTACGCTCAGTATGGCAATCACCGTTTATTCCATGGGATTTTTGTATGGACACCTCTTTCGTACTGATTTAAATCAGTATTATCCTTTTCTAGTTGCAGGCATGCTTGCTTGGGCTTTCATCTCAACGGTTATCACCGAACAAACAGAAGCCTTTATAGGCGCTGAAAATTATATTAAGCAAATTAAATTACCTTACACGCTTTATATTCATCGAATCGTGACTAAAAATATTATTATTTTTTTTCATAATATTCTCGTGATGTTGCCGATTTACTTTATTTTTCATGAGAGTATTAAAATTAATTTTTATACACTATTGTTGATCCCGGGATTTTTAGTGCTTTATTTCAATGCCATGACCTACGGACTTATTCTGGCGATGACCTGTGCGCGTTATCGCGATGTTTCGCAACTCGTTAAAAGCTTAATTCAAATTGTATTTTTTCTGACACCTGTTATGTGGAGCCCTGCTGTTCTACCACCCAATAAACAATTTTTGATCTCTTTAAACCCTTTCTATTCTTTTCTTGAATTGATTCGTGCCCCATTATTGGGGGTTGCACCAACATTTTTTCATTTGGCGATCGTACTTGGCGCAACGATTCTAGGCGCTTTTTTTGCAATGCGCCTTTTTGTGCCTCATCGATCGCGCATTGTTTACTGGTTATAAGTGAGTCTCTATGGCCATGATAGATTTAAATGGTGTTTCCATTATTTTTCCCGTGTACAACGTGAGCGCGCGATCGTTTAAGAAAGATTTTTTAAGAATGGCAACGGGGGGATCGGTTGTTGAAGATGCTAAGCATCGTGTTGTTGTCCATGCCTTACAAAATATTTCCTTGTCACTACGAGATGGCGATCGTGTTGGTTTGATTGGTCACAATGGTGCTGGCAAAAGTACGTTGTTACGGTTGCTTGCAAGAATTTATGAGCCTGCTTTAGGATACGCAAAGATTGAAGGGCGAGTTTCTCCCATGCTAGATATCACACATAGCATGGAAGATGAATTTACGGGGCGTGAAAATATTGCTGTGCGCGGTGCCATATTTGGGTTGACCCACCAAGAGATTCAAGAAAAGATTGCAGAAATAGCTGATTTCAGTGGTCTGGGCGATTATTTATCGATGCCCATGCGCACTTACTCAAGCGGTATGTTTGTGCGTCTTGCCTTTGCTATTGCTTCTTGTATTGAACCGGATATTCTTTTAATTGATGAAGTCTTTGGTGCGGGTGATGCAGATTTTATGGAAAAAGCCAGAAAAAAAATGGTGACGTTGCTTAATCAGTCAAATATTGTCGTGATGGCCAATCATGCGGATGATGTGATTCGACAATTTTGTAATAAGGCCGTGTATTTAGAAGGTGGTCAGGTTAAATATTTTGGTGATGTTAACACGGCATTTGAATTATATAAGGAAGAATTATGAATACTGTTTCTGAAAACACAACATCACACCGTATTTTATCGCATGATGCAAAGTTAGGATCTCGTCGTCATCATGCTAAGATTATCGATTTTGATAACATTGATCAGGTATTAGCCCCTCTGCGACACGAGAAAAAAATTACACAATGCCACGGCGTGTTTGATTTATTGCATGTGGGACATATTAAGCATTTAGAGCATGCCAAAAGTGTTGGCGATATTTTGATCGTCTCAATTACGGCAGATAAATTTGTTAACAAAGGCCCGGGTCGTCCTTATTTTACTGAGCATTTACGCGCTGAAGCCTTGGCTGCCCTGGCGGCTGTTGATTTTGTAGTGATTAATCCGAATCCAACCGCCGTTGAACCCATTTGTGCTATCAAACCGCATTTCTATGTAAAAGGTATTGAATATCAAGAATTTGAAAAAGATATTACGGGCAAAATTGGCGAAGAAGAAGCGGCCGTTCATGCGATAGGCGGGCAGTTGTGTTTTACGCAAGACATTGTGTTTAGCTCATCTTCTTTATTGAATAAGTTTTTTTCTGCTTATCCAAAAGCAGTGACTGCTTATTTAGAAAGCTTCAAGGCTAAATATAACGCAAACGATTTAATGCATTATTTTGAAGGCGCTCAAAAGTTAAAAGTAATGGTTGTTGGTGAAACCATCATTGATATCTATCACTACGGAGAAGCCATTGGCAAATCCGGGAAAGAACCTGTTTTGGTAACGAAGTATCATCGAGAAGAAATGTATATTGGTGGTATTTTAGCTGTTGCCAACCATTTGAGCAGTTTTTGCGAGGAAGTCACCTGTGTGACGATGTTGGGTAAAGATGGTCAATATGAAGATTTTATTCGTGCGAATTTAAAACCCAATGTGAAGCCTATTTTTCACTACAAAAATGATTCGCCGACTATTGTAAAACGTCGTTATATTGAAGAATATTCTTCTCAGAAATTATTTGAAATCTATGAGATTGATGATTGCTATCCAGATGACGGTCAGAAAAAAGAATTTTTGAAAAGTATTGATGAGCACATCGCAATCAATGATGTTGTGCTGGTTGCAGATTATGGACATGGCCTGTTAGATAATGCATCGATCGAAACGATTGAAAAAAAATCAAAATTTTTGGCAGTCAATACGCAAGCTAACGCTAGTAATCATGGATTTAACTGTATTTCAAAATACAAAAAAGCAGATTATGTCTGTATTGCAAATCGTGAGCTCCAGCTTAATTTTCGTCAAAAGCATATCTCTGTGATTGATCAGATGAAACAGCTGGTGCAAGAGTTTGATTTCAAAAATGCAGTGGTCACAAATGGCGTGAAAGGTGCATTTTCATATAAACGGGGCGAAGAAATTTATTCGGTCCCTGCTTTTGCAACTTCTATTAAGGATCGTGTCGGTGCAGGTGATGCGGTGCTTGCGATTACGAGCTTATTTGTTGCCCAAAGTGCACCTGCAGAAATTGTTGGATTTATTGGCAATGTAGTGGGTTCGGAAGCAGTAAATATTATGGGCAACAAGCATTTCATTGAACGAACGCCTTTGATGAAACATGTTGTGCATTTATTGAAATGATGATGCAGTCAGTGCGTTAAAACTACTAATCGAGGTTCATTTACTATGCAGGAAATTAATTTTTTAGAAAAATATCAGAAAAGCACGCAGCGTGATTATGTTGCACGCGTTGTGAATCATGATAAATCAGAATGTGCCGCAAAAGCTAAATTGTGGGGTCATGATTATTGGGATGGCGAAAGACAGTATGGTTATGGTGGTTATCACTATGATGGTCGTTGGCATTCGATTGCAGTTGATATTGCAAAGCATTACGGTTTAAAAGCAGGCGATAAAGTATTAGACATTGGGTGCGGTAAAGGTTTTTTATTATATGAGTTGACGCAAGTGGTGCCTGGCATTGAAGTGACTGGCATGGATGTTTCCAGTTATGCCGTAGAACATGCTAAGCTTGAAATCAAAGATCGTTTGCATGTTGGCCATTGTTCAAAATTGCCTTTCCCCGATCAATCTTTTGATTTCGTTTATTCAATTAATACTTTTCACAATTTATCTATCGATGAATTGGAATCTGCTGTACGTGAGATGGAACGTGTTGGCAAGCAGCATAAGTGGTGCAATATTGAGTCGTATCGCAATGAAAAAGAAAAAGCGAATCTTTTGTATTGGCAGCTCACTTGTGAATCATTTCATCGACCAGAAGGATGGCGATGGCTGTTTCAACAATGGGGTTATCAGGGTGATTATGGGTTTATTTATTTTGCGTGATTGTTTTTTCACGACCGTCATTGCGAGCCCTGCGTTTTTTTGCAGGGCGCGGCAATCCAGAGAGTCTGCATTTACCTCTATTGGATTGCTTCAACCCACAAAAAGCGTGTGTTTCGCAATGACGGAGGAGTCGTGACGCTCCGTATCTTCGTGGTCCTTGTTTGTGGAATACTTCATGGCTAGCTATTCGCTTGTGGTTGGGGCTGGTGGGAATATTGGATCGGCGCTTTTTACGAGGCTTTTAGCAGCAGAAGAGCCAGTTTTTGGTACGACGCATCGGCATCCAGCAGCACCATCCTGCTTTTATTTAAATTTATTAGATGAGTCTTCTCTTTGGCAATTTCCTGATGTTCAATTTGATGTGGCGTATTTGACCGCTGGCGTTTGTCGTATAGCTCAATGTGAAACAGATCCTGCAGCAACACGCAAAGCCAATATTGATGGGATGGGCGCTCTTGTAAGACATCTTGCTGATCGTGGCGTGTTTATTGTTTTTCTTTCAACGAATCAAGTGTTTTCTGGCGAGCGTTCTTTTGAATTAACCCATGCTGCTTGTCAACCGATGAATGAGTATGGTCGCCAAAAGGCAGAGATGGAGGCAATGATCGCATCAACTTGTGAGCGATTTGCTATTGTTCGTTTAAGTAAAGTGGTTGAACCGGACATGCCTCTGATTAAAAATTGGGTTGATCAGCTAAGGCAGTATCAGCTTGTTCAGGCATTCAGTGATATGATGCTTGCACCTGTTTCTTTAAGACAGGTAGTAGAGACTCTGATTCAGATTGGACGTAAAAAACAGCCTGGTTTTTATCATCTTTCTGGATCGCAAGATGTCTCTTATTTTGAATTAGTCAGTTATATTGCGGCATTGATCCAACGACCTCAAACACTTGTAAAATCTGCAAACGCGATAGAATGTGGTCTTCAAAAAAACTTTCTGCCACGGTTTACAACGCTTGACTGTTCAAGCACAATCGCACTCTGTGGCAAAAACCCCCCGCATTTTCGAGATGTGCTGCGCGAATGCTTTGGGATTTCGTAACGGATACTAACTAGGATCCAATCTATGAATCAAACCAATTTAGATATTGTAACAGGTGGCGCCGGGTTTATTGGCAGCCATCTTGTCGATCGTTTATTGAAAGAAGGACGTCGTGTACGTGTGATCGATAGCCTCATTGTGGGGCACCCGCGTAATTTAGAGCAGCATCAACAAAATAATCAATTTGAATTGGTTGTAGGCGATGTAGCAGATGTTGATTTTGTGAATCGAGCCTGTGAAGGCGCAGAACGTATTTTTCATTTAGCAGCACGTGCTGATATTGTGCCGTCCATTACCCATCCCAATGATTATTATCGATCGAATGTGGATGGTACCTTTGTGATGCTTGAGGCTGCTCGTGCACTTAATATTAAGCGTTTCGTTTATATCGCCTCTTCCTCTTGTTATGGATTCCCGGAAGTTTATCCTACACCTGAGGGTGCGAAAATTGCACCACAGTATCCTTATGCGCTAACAAAATTCCTAGGCGAACAATTGGCGATGCACTGGTATCAAGTGTATAAATTGCCTGTTATTTCATTACGTTTTTTTAATGTTTATGGACCCAGAGCACGAACATCGGGTACCTATGGTGCCGTGTTTGGTGTTTTTCTCGCACAGTTACTTGCTGGCAAACCATTAACAATCGTCGGTGATGGTAGACAAACGCGTGATTTTACTTTTGTCAGTGATGTAGTTGATGCCATTATTACCGCTGCAAACAGCAACATTAGCGGTGAAATTTTTAATGTGGGTAGCGGTCGAGAACCTGTTGCAATTAATCGGTTAGCGGCATTATTAGGTGCAAAAAATATTACTTATATTCCTAAACGCCCCGGAGAGCCGGACACGACGCATGCAGATGTGAGTAAAATTCGTGCTAAATTCAATTGGCAGGCGCAAGTTGCGATTGAAGAAGGTGTTAAAGTGATGCTCGATCATATTGATTATTGGCGATCAGCCCCTGTTTGGACACCAGAGACCATTGCGAATGCGACGAAAGCGTGGTTTAGTTGCTTGGCCTCTGATGCGGATGTCTCTCAATGAATGATCAACAAGCGCTCATTACCTCCCTTTACCAAATTGGTGCGATTCAGTTTGGCCATTTTAAATTAAAGAGTGGGCTTGATAGTAAAATTTATATTAATTTAAGAAAAATCATTTCTTACCCGGATATTTTGAGACAAGTTTCCGCTATCATGTGGGAGAAAGTGTCGCGATGTCAATTTCATGTGGTGTGTGGTGTGCCCTATACTGCATTACCTATCGCAACGACGCTTTCATTAGAACATAATATCCCAATGATTATGCGTCGAAAAGAAAAGAAAAATTACGGTACAAAACAATCTATTGAAGGTGAATTCAAAGCTGGCGATCGTTGTTTGGTCATTGAGGATGTGATTACATCGGGTAGTAGTATTCTTGAAACGGTGCATGACTTAATCAACGCTCATTTAGTCATCGATGATGTGATTGTGCTTGTTGATCGAGAACAGGGTGGAAAAGAGACGCTTACCAAACAGTTTCACGTACATACTGTGTTGACGCTCTCGCAGATACTGCAAACATTATTAGCATCGACACTGCTAAGCGCTGATGAAAGAGAGATCTTAAAAACGCTTGCTGGGTGAGCCTCCTCCGCTCCCTTATTAAAAAATGCCTGTATTGAGTATTGAGCGTAAAGTGGATTAGGCGCGCTTTTGCGCCGTAATCCACCGCGCCATCATCACTACAGATGACCCACATAAGATGAGCTGATAAGATACCCGCATGCAATCTTCCATCACCTATCAAGCACGTGCCCAATTTGCAACGCATCCTCTCTGTAAGCGTTTGCTGCATCTTATGGATGTCAAGAAAACCAATCTTGCATTTTCAGCGGATGTGACACATGCAAAAACACTGCTACAGTTGGCAGATCAGTTGGGGCCTGAAATTGCACTGCTAAAGACTCATATTGATATTATCGATGATTTTACACCGGAACTGACCGAGCAGTTACAGTTGCTTGCTGATAAACATCAATTTCTTATTTTTGAAGATCGCAAATTTGCAGATATTGGTCACACCGTGCAATTGCAATATGGTGGTGGCATTTATCGTATTGCTGACTGGGCGCATGTTGTAAATGCCCATATCTTGCCCGGGCCTGGCATTATCAAAGGATTGGCATCCGTTGGAAATCCTAAGCAACGTGGTCTGATTTTGCTAGCAGAGATGAGTAGCCAGGGACATTTAATGGATAAAAATTATTCAGATCAGGCATTGAAGATGGCAGAAGCGCATCGTGATTTTGTGATTGGATTTGTATCGCAACATCGGCTTTCGGATGATCCTGGTTTTCTTTATTTTACGCCAGGCATCAAGTTTGAGGAGGGTGGTGATGCATTGGGGCAGCAATATCATACGCCGGAAAGTGCGATCATTGAGAAAGGAGCGGATGTGATCATCGTTGGTCGAGATATCATCAACGCGAAAGACCCTTTGGCGCGCGCTAAAATCTATCGTGAACGCGGGTGGCAGGCTTATTTAAGTTGTTTTATATGAATCATTGCATAGCGATTGTTCCTTGCACCCCTTTGCAGGTACAATATCCGGGCTGTTGCACATCCCGCTAATTTTCTCTGGAGACAAAACATGCTTGATACCGAAGATACTTGCGCTATGCATACCATTAACCACGTGAACTTATCTATTGAAGAGCTTGTGCAAGCAGCACTCGATCGTCATGAAGGCATACTCGCCCAAAACCAAGCACTGGTTGTTAAAACAGGCAAGAAAACAGGCCGTTCGCCAAAAGATCGTTTTATTGTGCGCGATGTGATTACTGAAAAAACAGTCGATTGGAATCAAATTAACCAACCCATTTTACCAGAATATTTTGATGCCTTGTGGGAAAAAGCAGAGGCTTATCTGAGCGAGAAAGATGCGAGCTTTACGTCTTATTTAAAAGTCGGCGCTCATGAAACGTTAGGTATTCCCGTCAAAGTGGTCACAGAATTTGCTTGGCATAATCTTTTTGCCCGCGTTTTATTTATACGTGAAGCACAATCTGATGCCGCAGTCGCTAATCAATGGACCATTCTCAGCACCCCGGGATTGAAAACAGATCCCGTACACGATCATGTAAACGGTGACGCAGCTGTTATATTGAATTTCAGTAAACGTCGCATTCTAATTTGTGGTACGCAATATGCCGGTGAAATGAAGAAAGCTATGTTTTCAGTACTTAATTTTCTTTTACCAGAACATGATATTTTGCCGATGCACTGTGCTGCTAATGCCGGCAAAGATCATGACACCGCACTCTTTTTTGGCTTATCGGGTACAGGTAAAACAACACTTTCCGCTGATCCTGAACGTTTCTTAATTGGCGATGATGAGCACGGTTGGGGTGAAGAAGGTATCTTTAATTTTGAGGGTGGTTGTTATGCAAAATGTATTGATCTTTCTGAGGAGAAAGAACCGCTGATTTGGAATGCCATTTGTTATGGTTCTGTTATTGAGAACGTGGTGTTGGATCCTATCACGAAAGCGCCTGATTATACTGATTCGAGCTTAACGCAGAATACGCGCGCAGCTTATCCGCGCGAGTATATTCCTCTGCGTGTCATGAGCAATAATGGCCGCGAACCTTCCGCTGTGCTCTTTTTAACTTGCGATTTATACGGTGTCTTGCCGCCTGTTGCGCGGTTGACGCAGAACCAAGCAGCATATTATTTTCTAAGTGGCTATACGGCGCTCGTGGGTAGCACAGAAGTCGGGCAAGGCAGCGGTATTAAGCCGACGTTTAGCACTTGCTTTGGCGCACCTTTTTTCCCACGTCCACCGCAAGTGTATGCTGAGTTATTAATAAAACGTTTACAGCACCACAATGCCGATGTTTATTTAGTTAATACTGGCTGGACGGGTGGCGCGCATGGACAAGGCGGGAAACGTTTCTCCATTCCAGTCACGCGTAGTGTTGTGCGTGCTATTGTGAATGGTAATCTGAAAAATGCACAGTATGAAGTGCTACCGCATTTTAACTTTGAAGTGCCAACGGCTATTGCCGATGTTGATTCTCGTTTATTGAATCCAACTCGCGCTTGGAGTGATCAAGCAGCGCATGATCAGTGTACGCGCGAATTGATCACACAGTTTGTTGAAAATTTCAAACGATTCCAGGTAGCTGACGCTATTAAAAACGCTGGCCCACGCATTGCCTAACTGAATGATTTATCCAAGTCTGCTGCTCTGAATAT
>MGYE01000058.1:18803-25316 GCA_001801625.1 Gammaproteobacteria bacterium RIFCSPHIGHO2_12_FULL_42_10 | reverse complement strand
AATGGCGGATCAAACAATCTGCCGTACGTCACAGCTAACCCGATGATGCGTTGTAGCGGCGACGTACGGCAGATTGTTTGATCCGCCATTTGGACGGTGACTGCTGCCATAGAGATCCATGATCATTGCGATAGGTTTATGCGCCAAATAAGCAACCGGCGCAATAACAGACGCTGCGAGATTAGACAACAATGGCACGACGCCTCGAATGATTGCCAAACGTATGGGATAGAGAATGGCAAAGGCAATCGCTGAAAATGCGACGCCCATTACCAACCCTTCACCTGCTGAATCGCGTGTTTGTTTATTGCCACTGAATGAATTAAATACATTCGCTAATACAAATCCATCAAAAAATCCCGAGGAAAATGAACCGCCATTTCTTCGATCGTTTTTAGCTGTATCGTACAAGATGGCAACGATTAATAAGACCATCAGTATAACAGGTGTAAGCACGCCTACAATAAAGGCTGTACTGACTAACCCTACAGTAATTGCCTCAAGCGGGACTGTGATGCAGTAGTCGAGCAGACCCAGCTTTTCTTTTTGCGGAATACGATACCATTTATCTTCTGAAGCAGCGGTGGTTCGTTTTCTACCTGACAATGTTTCCTGCAGAATAGAAAATATTTTGCTATATTTTTCGCTTTCTGTGTCTTGGTTGGTTATCACAACATCGAGTGAGAATGGATTTTGGAAGGCACCTCGATTCTCGTTACTAAAGACGGGTGGGAAAATGTCTAACATATTGTTTATCTCAGCAGTTTATTGGTTTGAATAGCTATTTCAGTATTATTGTAGCTCCCATTATACCACATTTTCTTTTGCTTGGGTTGATCTACACTGTCAGTAAGGATAAATATAAAAAAAACGAGAAAAAGGGGTTTCCCCATGAAGATGGCAGTCAAACGGATGTGGTGTGCTCTGTTGGTTATCGTGTGTGTCGTTATCTCTTCTATCGCTTTCTCGCAGCCTATTGAAACGATCCCGCATGTAAAAGGTATCTACTTAACTCAAGAAACGCTTGAAAATACTAAATTACTCAATTACTTAATTGCACGCTCTAAGCAAGCAGGAGTCAATACGTTTGTGGTCGACTTAATACGCCCTACAAAGCGTTATCGTGACAACATTGCGCTTGTAAAAGACAATAATATTCATTATGTAGCACGTATTGTTATGTTTGATGGGGGTGGAACACCTACACAGATTGCAAACCCCGATATTTGGCAACGCCAATATGCGGTTGTCAAACAAGCAGTTGACTTAGGGGCATCTGCCATTCAACTGGACTACATTCGTTATAGCACCAAAGAACCGGCATTAAACGAACATTCTCAAAATATCTATAAAATATTATCTTGGTATAAGACGAAGTTAGCGCAACAAAATATCCAGTTACAAGTAGATGTGTTTGGTATTACAAGTCGTGGCGAAGAAAAACATATTGGACAGAACGTACCCTTGTTTGCAGGGACGATTGATGCTATTTGTCCGATGGTTTACCCCTCTCATTTTGCCCCATTTGATACGCATTTTGCCCATCCTTACGATACTGTGTATGATTCACTAACGATGTTACAAGAGCAATTTGATGATCATATGCCTATCAAGATGTATGCCTACATTGAGCTAACGAACTATCACTTTGAAATGACACACGCAAAAACGTTAGCGTATATTACTGCTCAAATTAAAGCGGTTGAAGATGCAGATGCTGATGGCTGGTATGCTTGGAGTCCGCACAATCGGTATGATAATTTGTTTTATGTGTTGGATAATGAGCAGCGTACCTGACCACGCAACAAGTGCGGGGGGGGGTTAACTCGGCGTAGAGTTGCTTCGTAAGCGACCGGGTGTTTGTGTTGATGAATCGCGTGGTGCATTTAATACTCTAGCGGTTAAAATCGCAGTAGTAGTAGGCGCATGATTATTCTGTGTGGGGTGCGCGATTGGGTAGAGATCATGGTATTCGTTAAACGTATTCTTCAAACTCTGTCGTCTGTTTTCCAGTCGAGCATTTGCTTGCGAAGTTTGATATTTTTTATATCCCATCACAACGCCAAACAACAGTGCAGCGCTGAAAACAATGCCAAGTCCGATGGGCCCTGTCATTGCACCCACAAAAAGTGAGCCAGCAAGTGCGACGGATAATCCGAGTGTGAACGCATAGTACGTATAAAATACCGTGCCTGTTGTGAGTACGATTGCATAGACTGTTTCTTTTGCACTTCGCCATCGCTCTCTACCCGTTGGTTTGAATTGAGGGCTTTTTTCATCGAAGTGAATCAGCAATTCATTTAAGGCTACTTGATTATCTGGAGCAAGGATCTGTTTTTGTTTGTGTGCGATGCATAATGTTTTAATTGCGAGCAGTTGGTCTTGATCGCCCTTTTCTCTATGTTCATTTTTTAATTCTATATAGGTTCCCACAAAATAGATCATGCCTGATATGCCAAGCAGTACGGTGAAAATGGAGCCAAAAGCAAAAAACGCAAAGAGTGTGAGCGCAGTTGATAGTGTGAAAAAAGAATCCATGATTAACACAAAAGCGCCAATATGGTTCCACGATTCTATGAGTGCTTCTGTAACCGAGAAGCTAGCGGTTTGATATTTAATTGAAAACAGTGTTTCGCCGTGAGTTTTTCTACGTAGCTCTTCGATGCTTCTACAATTAAGAATGGCATTAAGCGCAACTTCATTATTGGAAGCGGTCACCGCTCCAATGGCGCTTTTCTGTGATTCTGTTAATTGAATAGTCACAATTGACCTTCTGTTATGCACATTGGTAATTATTAATTTATCTTTTACATTGTAGTTCACAAAATGAGCAATTGCAATTTGTTTGTCCCGTGTTTGGAGTTGTATGTTGCAGACAAGCCATTTTCACGCCCTCGTTACGCTATATGATGAAATATCCAGGCTAGTGATTATTGCTTTCGTGAGCACGCTAGGCAAGATACAATCACCGCATGACTTTCAAAACGATTGCAATCATTGGTGCGGGTAATATGGGCGAAAGCTTAATAGGCGGCCTGTGTCAAAATGGGTATCCTGCAGATTTAATTTGGGCATCGGATACCTCCGCTCAGAAATTGCAGTATCTGAATGAAACGTATCGTATTCATACCGTCTCTGATAACACAGCAGCAGTCTCCAGCGCAGATGTGGTGATTTTTGCAGTTAAGCCACAGATTTTTAAAGCAGTTGCGATGGATATACGTGATGTCATTTTCAAAAAGAGACCCTTAATTATTTCTATTGCAGCGGGCATTCGCACAGCTTATATTCGTCGTTTGTTGGGAGATGACATTGCATTAGTGCGTGCGATGCCAAACATGCCAGCTTGCATCGGATGTGGGGCAACGGCTTTTTATGCGATAGAGACTGTGAGTGTTGACGAGCGGAATCTCGCGGAGTCTATTTTGCGAGCATTGGGTATGGTCGTTGCGCTTCCAGACGAAACAGCGCTTGATGCGGTGACTGCACTTTCTGGTAGTGGACCGGCTTATTTTTTTCACATGATGGCGAGTCTAGAAAATGCTGCAATTGCATTGGGTTTATCCTCTGATGTTGCACATCTTCTTACCATACAAACCGCTCTCGGTGCTGCTCGGCTTGCACTTGAAAGCAATCATAGCTTAGATGAATTGCGCGCAAGTGTGATGTCTAAAGGCGGTACGACGGAAGCTGCGATTAATGTGCTTGAAGAAGAACAAATAAGCGTTATTTACAAAAAAGCGATGCTGGCTGCAAGAACGCGCTCACAGCATCTTGCAGAGCAGTTGGAAGAATAAAATGATGCCTGAAACGATTCGTATTGCATTGGTTTTTCTGATTAATACTTTATTAAATCTTTACTTATTTGTTCTGATGTTGCGCGCGATGCTTGAGCTTGTGCGAGCTAATTATTTTAATCCCTTAACGCAGTTTTCTGTGCGGTTAACACATCATCTGATAGATCCCATCAGACGACGACTTCCGAATTTCTACAATATTGAAACAGCAAGCGTTGTGGTGATTTTTGCGATTGCGATGATTAAGTTTTTTCTGATTGCACTGATTAATGGGGAGTTGCCACATGTTGGCGGGATCTCGATATTAGCGCTCTCGGATATGCTTGCACTCATCATTCAAATTTTAACTTATGCTATTTTAATACAAGCCGTGCTTAGTTTCGTTCAGCCTTATTCGCCGCTCGTTTCGACTCTCTCTTTGTTAGCCTCGCCGATTATGCAACCCTTACGACGTTTTATTCCACCGATCGCTGGTTTGGATATTACACCGATTCCCGCATTAATTTTCCTACAATTATTGAGCATGCTTTTAATTAATCCTTTAATGACTCTAGGACAAGGGTTCATGATTAGATGATACTTGCACCAACAGCGCTTTCCATTCAGCAATTAACTAAAGTGTATACCAATGGCACGGTCGCGTTAAAAAATATTGATATTGATGTGAAGCGTAATGATTTTTTTGGTTTGCTAGGGGTAAATGGTGCTGGCAAATCAACGATGATCGGTATTATTTGTTCGCTAGTTCGAAAAACATCAGGCAATGTGCAAATCTTTGGACATAATTTAGAGAAAGCGCTTCTCCAGGCAAAATCGTTGATTGGTGTTGTTCCTCAAGAAATAAATTTCAGTTTATTTGAAAATATTTCTCAAATATTGATCAATCAAGCAGGCTATTATGGAGTTCCTAAAAAAATAGCCCTAGAACGTCTTGAGGTGTATCTGAAGGCGATGGATTTATGGGAGATGCGGCGTGAGCCCGCGTTTCGTTTGTCTGGCGGCATGAAACGTCGTTTAATGATTGCGCGTGCTTTAATGAATGAGCCAAAGTTGCTTGTGTTAGATGAGCCCACAGCGGGCGTTGATATTGAATTACGGCATGGTATTTGGCAGTTTCTTAAAAATCTCAATCAAATGGGCACCACGATCATCTTAACGACGCATTACCTTGAGGAAGCAGAAGAACTTTGCAAACATGTTGCGATTATTGATCATGGCACGATTATTGAGCATGCCAACGTTAAATCGCTGATCAATCGTATGCGTATGCAAACGTTGGTTTTGGATCTGGCTTTGCCATTGGAGTCATTACCCCATATTGAAGACTTTCAATGTGCATTGATTGATCGTTTAACGATTGAAGTGATTATTTCATGTAGTCAGTCGATTAATGATTTATTTAGTTTGTTGACAGCAGCGGGGATTAGCGTGAGTAGTATGCGCAATAAGACCAATCGTCTAGAAGAATTGTTTATTCATTTGATTACCAAGCAAGGCAAGTCATCTACTATTGTATAATTTGTAATCAGATTGACAATCCTTTTACTGCTCTTGCATTTCGCGGCAGAAGGCTGCCGCGTTTGCCACGATCACCGGTGTAGTGTTTCCAGTCAGCAGGCAATAGCGTCAGTGGTTTTTTGGTATCTAGTATGATGTGCAGCGATTGTGTGTTGTTTAAGATCGCCACATCTAGTGCATATTCTGCTCCTGCACCCGTTTTGTTACGTGGCAAATTAATCATTTTATTACCTTTGCCTTTTGTTAATTGCGGTAGTTGGTTTAGTGGAAATATGAGTAAATAACCGGTATTTGTTACAATGGCTACGTAAGTTTTATTCTGATCAAATGGTGCCAGTCGCGGGGTGAGCGCATATGCAAGCGAAGGCACAGAGAGCATGGCTTTGCCGGCGCGGTTTTTGCTAATCAATTCGCTGAGTTGAACGATAAATCCATAGCCTGCGCTTGATGCGAGTAGGACGGGTTGCGTGTCTTCACCCATTAACAAACCGACGAAAGTGGCATTAGTGGGTGGATTTAATTTGCCAGTGAGTGGCTCGCCTTGTCCACGCGCAGAAGGTAGTGTGTGAGAGACAAGCGAGTAAGCGCGGCCTGTTGAATCTAAGAAGATGGCGGGCTGATTGCTCTTGCCATGGCTCTTTGTGAAGAAATGATCGCCTGCCTTATAGTTTAAGGTAGCAGGATCAATCTCATGTCCTTTAGCGGCACGTACCCAACCATGACGCGATAAAATGACCGTGATTGGCTCAGTCGGCAACATTTCTGTTTCTTTGAATGCTTCTGCTGCAACGCGCGTGACAATGGGTGATCGCCGCTTGTCACCATATTTTTTTGCATCATTTAATAATTCTTCGCGAATACATTTTTTAAGTCTATCTTTGCTTTTCAATATTTTTTCAATTTCATCACGCTCTGTTTGTAGTGATTCATTCTCTTTGCGAATTTGCATTTCTTCCAATTTAGCAAGATGGCGCAATTTTGTTTCTAAAATAGCATCTGCTTGTTCTTCGCTTAGTTTAAATCGCTGCATGAGAATGGGTTTTGGACGATCCTCTTTGCGGATAATGCGAATCACTTCATCTAGATTAAGGTAAATGATGAGTAGACCTGCTAAGAGATGCAAGCGATGCAAAATCGCATCAAGTCGATACTGTAGACGCCTTTTAACAGTGGTCAGTCGAAAGTCGAGCCATTCATT
>MGYE01000058.1:18579-18795 GCA_001801625.1 Gammaproteobacteria bacterium RIFCSPHIGHO2_12_FULL_42_10 | reverse complement strand
GTAGTAAGTTTTTAACTTGTGGACGACCATTCATGCCGATGATATTGAGATTAACACGATAGCTTTTTTCAAGATCAGTTGTCGCAAACAAATGATTCATAAGTGTTGCCACATCGACTCGATTTGAGCGTGGCATAATGACAAGACGCGTTGGGTTTTCGTGGTCTGATTCATCGCGTAGATCGGAAACGAGCGGTAATTTTTTGTCTTGCATCT
>MGYE01000058.1:16788-18557 GCA_001801625.1 Gammaproteobacteria bacterium RIFCSPHIGHO2_12_FULL_42_10 | reverse complement strand
GGATAGTCTGGGCCTGGAATGTACTTAAAAATCTCTGAGAGTGTTGCCTCTGGATGATCGATAAGATGCACTAAGGCATTGACCACTTCAGTTAATTGGTGTGGTGGAATATCGGTTGCCATGCCAACTGCGATGCCCGTTGTGCCGTTTAGCAAAACATTGGGTACACGTGCTGGGAGCGTGGAAGGTTCACGTAAGGTGCCATCGAAATTGGGTACCCAATCGACGGTGCCTGATTCAAGTTCAGATAATAATAATTCTGCATACGCAGAAAGTCGTGATTCGGTGTATCGCATGGCTGCGAAAGACTTAGGATCGTCTGGTGATCCAAAATTACCTTGTCCCTCGATGAGGGGATAACGATAAGAAAATGGTTGTGCCATCAGCACTAAAGCTTCGTAGCAAGCCATATCGCCATGTGGATGAAACTTACCCAAGACATCGCCGATGGTACGCGCTGATTTTTTATATTTGGCGATTGATTTTAAGCCAAGTTCAGACATCGCATAAACAATACGACGTTGCACAGGTTTTAACCCATCACTCAGATGCGGCAGTGCACGATCTAAAATGACATACATTGCATAATCGAGATAAGCGCGCTCGACATATTCTGCCAGTGGAAAATGTTCCGGTTTTTGTGCTGTGGCGCTCATAAAAGATTATCCATGTGATGGGGAGATATCGTATCACTGACTTTTCTTTTAAAAAAGAGCATTGATAGGATGCGTGTTGATTAGCACTCCCTTACGTAACGTCCTAATGCGCTGTTAGGTTCCACCTTGCGTTCGTCAAATTGGCTTTGCATCCATATTTTTAACGCGTCCATGACTGGTGCGCTATAGGTCTGACCGTTAATCAAATCCCAAGAATCATGATGCTTGTTACTCATTTGTTAACCCAATATGTATGTCTACAATAGTATTATTTGGATCAACGGCACGCTGGTTATACACTTCAAAGTCAGCTTGATAAGCTCTTTTTCCGCCAATGTCATTGGCGAACATTCTCCAAATCTGTTGCCAAGCATCAATCACAACTTCTAGTATCGGTAATAATCTGGTTTGTAAGGCCCATCGATTGAGAGTTTTAAATAATCCGCTTGTTTTTGTGTAAGTTTTGTTAATTTGGCGCCGATTTTATCTAGGTGTAATCGTGCGACCATCTCATCTAATTTTTTTGGTAGGACGTGGACACCAAGCGTGTAGTCATGTTGCCATAACTCAATTTGTGCAAGCACTTGATTGGTAAAGGAGGCGGACATGACAAAGCTGGGATGTCCTGTTGCGCAACCAAGATTCACTAAGCGACCTTCCGCTAATATAATCAGTCGATTGCCGTTGGGAAGGATGACATGGTCTACCTGAGGTTTGATATTCTCCCATTGATATTGACGCAGTGAAGCGATATCAATTTCTGAATCGAAGTGGCCAATATTGCAAACGATCGTTTCATTTTGCATACGTAGCATATGTTCGTGTGCAATCACATCCGCATTGCCTGTTGCCGTGACAAAAATATTACCGATGGCAGCTGCTTCATCCATCGTGATGACGCGGTAACCTTCCATGGCAGCCTGTAGTGCGCAGATAGGATCAATTTCTGTAATCAAAACAGTTGCACCAAAAGAGCGTAATGATTGTGCACAGCCTTTACCAACGTCGCCATAACCTAGAACGACTACAATCTTACCAGCGATCATGACATCCGTTGCACGTTTAATGCCATCGATGAGTGATTCTCGACAACCATATAGATTATCGAATTTA
>MGYE01000058.1:7961-16753 GCA_001801625.1 Gammaproteobacteria bacterium RIFCSPHIGHO2_12_FULL_42_10 | reverse complement strand
GACTTTTAAGGTGTGCTCTTTATGCATTTCATATAGACGATGTACGCCAGTGGTTGTTTCTTCTGAGATGCCTTTTACCTGTTTCAGTAATGCTGGATATTCCTGATGCATAATGGCAGTTAAATCGCCGCCATCATCTAGAATGAGATTGGGACGCCAATTATTTGGTCCTTCTATTGTTTGTCTAATGCACCAGATATATTCTGCTTCTGTTTCGCCTTTCCATGCAAAAACAGGGATACCAGCTTTTGCAATGGCAGCGGCTGCATGATCTTGCGTTGAAAAAATATTACAAGAAGACCAGCGAACTTCTGCGCCTAATTGAGTTAATGTTTCGATGAGTACGGCAGTTTGAATGGTCATATGTAGGCAGCCTGCAATGCGTGCTCCCTTGAGCGGCTGTTGCTTGCCATACATGCTACGCAAGGCCATGAGACCTGGCATTTCTGTTTCTGCAATCGCAATTTCTTTACGACCAAAATCGGCCAATGAAAGATCGGTAACTTTAAAATTTGTGCTCATGATGTTGGCTTTCCATTATAGACTGTTATTCTTCTTCACAATGATGACGCGTATTGCTTAACGCCTCTACTTTATCTGTTTTTTCCCAGCTTACATTGAGATCTTCTCGACCAAAATGACCATAACTTGCAGTCTGTTGATAAATGGGTCGTAACAAATCAAGCATGCGGATGATGCCATAAGGCCGTAAATCAAAATGTTCTTGTACGAGTTTGCTGATGGCCAATTCTGGAATTTTATTTGTGCCGAAAGTTTCTACGTAAATTGACATGGGGCGAGCGACACCAATTGCGTAAGAAATTTGAATTTCGCAACGATCAGCAAGACCGGCTGCAACAATATTTTTTGCAACATAACGTGCAGCATAAGCCGCTGATCGATCTACTTTAGAAGGATCCTTGCCGGAGAAACATCCGCCACCATGACGACTCATGCCGCCATAAGTATCCACAATGATTTTTCTGCCCGTTAAGCCGCAATCGCCTAGTGGACCGCCGACGACAAACCGACCTGTTGGGTTAACATAATATTGCGTGTTCTTCAGCCATTCTTTAGGCAGTGTCGGTTTGATAATTTCTTCGATGACTGCTTCTACTAAATTGGGATACTCAATATCAGGATCATGCTGTGTGGAGAGCACAACATTGGCAATGCTATCGGGTTTGCCATTCACATAACGGAAAGTGATTTGTGATTTGGCATCTGGACGCAACCAGGGCAGTACGCCGCTTTTGCGGAGCTTGGCCTGTCTTTGCATGAGGCGATGTGCATAGGTGATGGGGGCTGGCATTAAGACATCTGTTTCGTTGCTAGCATAACCAAACATGAGGCCTTGATCGCCTGCGCCTTGCTCTTCTTTTAGGTCCCGATCCACACCTATCGCGATATCTTGTGATTGCTTGCCGATAGCTGTTAATACGGCGCAAGAGGCAGCATCAAATCCAATCTCATGACTATTGTAGCCAATCTCTTTTACGACCTGCCTTGCAAGTTGCTCCATGTCAACCCAAGCATGGGTTGAAATTTCACCACCAATAAAAACCATGCCTGTTTTCACTAAGGTTTCACAAGCGACATGTGCATTTTTATCTTGTGCTAAGATAGCATCTAAGATGGCATCTGAGATTTGATCTGCAATTTTATCTGGATGTCCCTCAGAAACAGACTCTGAGGTAAATAAGAATTCTCTTCGTTGCATGATGGACCTGCCATTTTTTAGTGAATATATTTAAAAAAAGAATCATGATAGCATGATGGCTCATGAAAGGAAGAGCTATGTCAATTTGGCAAACAGAAGTTACTCTTAAACATTTATTTGAGAGAAGTCAAAATACCCTAGTTGATGCGTTGGGTATCGAATTTACTGAAATAGGCGAGGATTTTCTTGTTGCGCAGATGGTGCTTGCACAAAAGCATCGGCAACCTCTTGGTATTATGCACGGCGGTATTTCCTGTGTGCTTGCAGAAACGGTGGGTAGCACCGCAGCTAATTGTTGCGTTGACCAACGTTCTCACTATTGTGTTGGTTTAGATATCAATACAAACCATATCCGTGCTGTGAAAGAGGGTGTGATTATTGGCAAGGCAAAGCCTTATCATTTAGGAAAAAGCACACAGGTTTGGGGTATAGAGATTACAACAGCAGCAGGTCAGTTAGTATCGGTGAATCGATTGACAATGGCGGTGTTAATCCGGAAGCAGTAGCAAGGGTGGATTAGACGCGCTTTCTGCGTCGTAATCCACCTTACATCCAGTGAGTTGATTAAATTTTTCCATCAATGCTTCCTCCGTCTCAGGATGAGACACATCTTTAATAATACAATTGACTGGGCACACTGCTACGCATTGTGCTTCCTTGAAATGCCCTACGCATTCCGTGCAATTTTCGTGTCGAATTTCATAAATAGAAACGCCTTGAAAGATCGCGTTATTTGGACAAACAGGTTCACATACATCACAGTTAATGCATTCATCTGTAATGATTAAGGACATGGGTGACTCATTTTCTGTATGAGGGCTTTTGCAACGAGCGGTGGGACAAAGGGGGTGATGTCACCTTTTAAAGCTGCAATTTCACGGATTAAGCTTGAAGAGACAAACATGTATTTTTCAGCGGGCATTAAAAATAGTGTTTCCATAATGGGATGGAGCGTGCGATTCATATTGGCCAGTTGAAATTCATAATCAAAATCGGCGACTGCACGTATGCTGCGTATGAGCACATGTGCATTGAGTTCTTTTGCAAGGTCTAGCGTGAGGGTTTGAAATCCGCGCACCTTGATGTTTGGAACATGTTGCAAAATATCTGTTGTCAGTGCAACGCGTTCTTCCAATGAAAATAGGGTGTGTTTGGGTTGATTGGAAGCAACTGCAACAATGACCTGGTCAAATAGCTTGCTTGCTCTTTCAACAATATCGACATGTCCAAATGTGATTGGGTCAAATGTTCCGGCGTAGATAGCTAAACGTTGCATAGGAGGTGTGCTCGCCATAGGCTGTGTAATGTGAGTGAATGATGTATCGTTCCACTCAAGAGCGCAATCAGGTATTATAATCATTAATAAGTATTAAATTAAGTGTAAATCATTATGTTCAAATTTAAAACAATTTATGCTCCAAACGGGAGTATTGATCACGTAGAGACCCATCTTGTGGGAGATGACCTGCTGAGTGTACCTAAGCTAAACAAAGGTACCGCTTTTACGGCGGAAGAGCGCTCTCTATTTGGGTTAACAGGTCTCCTTCCCTATCAGGTTGAAACACTTTCGCAACAAGCTACCCGTATGATAGCGCAGTATCATGAACATACTACTAATCTTGGCAAATTTAACTATCTCAATGTATTGCACGATTATAATGAAACCCTATTTTATAAGGTGGCAAATGATCATCTTGAGGAAGTATTGCCTATTATTTATACACCCACAGTTGGGGAAGCTGTGCAACGTTTTAGTTTAGAACACAGAAAATCGAGCGGGCTTTATATTAGTTACCCTGAGCGCGATCAAATTGAGACTATTTTGGAACACCGTTTGCCACATGCTGTCGATCTTGCGGTGATCACAGATGGTCAGTCTGTGCTTGGGATTGGCGACCAGGGTGTTGGAGGGATGAATATCTCCTCGGCAAAGTTGATGGTTTATACCCTTTGCGCCGGCATTAATCCTACGCGTGTTCTACCTATTCAACTCGATGTGGGGACGGATAACCAAAAACTTTTAAATGACCCCATGTATTTAGGTTGGCGACATGAGCGTATTTCATCTGATGCATATCATGAATTCGTTGATTTATTTATTAAAGCGATTACAAAAAAATTCCCTCATATTTTATTGCATTGGGAAGATTTGGGACGTGAAAACGCACGTTATATTATTAATCATTATCACGATAAAATTTGTACATTCAATGACGATATGCAAGGGACAGCGGTTGTCGCTGTTGCTTCTATTATGGCCGGCATGAAGGCAAGCGGGCTGTCTAATTGGCGCGACCAACGCATTGTGTTGCTGGGTGCGGGTAATGCAGGCATTGGTATTGCAGACCATCTGTCTGCAATGATGCGATGTCATGGACTCAGTGATGAAGAGATACAAGCGCGTTTATGGTTGCTTGATCGACGTGGGTTGGTGATGAAACATAAAGCATTATCATCCGTTCAAGAGCGTTATGCGCATGCATCGGAAGAGGTTTTTGCGTGGGAACTGCGAGATGCAAATAGTATTTTGCTGCATGATGTCATTAAAAATGTAAAACCCACCATTTTGATCGGTTGCTCTACTGCAACGGGTGCTTTTACAGAAGACATCGTGCGATTAATGGCAGAAAGCGTGAAGCGACCTATTATTATGCCACTTTCTAATCCCACTGTATTGTCTGAAGCGGTGCCTGATGATTTATGGCGTTGGACAAAAGGCCAGGCATTGATTGCAACGGGTAGCCCTTTCCCACCCGTGCAGGAAGGTGGTCGCAGTTATCGCATTGCGCAATGCAATAACTCATTTGCTTTCCCAGGGATTGGACTGGGCGCAATTATTTCTAAGGCGAAACACGTTACAGAAAAGATGCTGCTTAAAGCAACAGAGGCATTGAGTGAATGTTCTCCTGTGAATCAAGACAAGATGGCGCCATTGTTACCCGCTATTTCTGAATCGCATAGGGTCAGCGCGCATATTGCAGAAGCTGTTGCAACAGAAGCACGAGCAGCAGGGCTGTCTGGTATGCCAGCGGATGCAAATTTTAAGGCATTGATTCACGATGTGATGTGGGAGCCGCGTTACTATCCTTATCGAAAAACTTGATTTTTTTGAGGGGTGTTTGGCGAGTGCCGTGTGCTAATCCAGCTGAAAATGAAAAGCAGGCAAGATCGAAAGCCTCATGAATATTAAGTGGATGTCTTCAACCTGCTTTAGGCTTCCTTAAAGAGAAGGCATGCACACCGCATGGATTGTCTGACTTCCAATTATATCCAAAATGAACATTGCATTGATAGAGGTGCATGATGGATGCAAGAAAAGAAGGTGTTTTCAGCGCCTTGCCAGATGAGCTGTTAACAATGATATTACGATCTGTCTCATCCGATGAAGATTTAAATGAAGTTAGTTTATTGAGTGAACGAATAAAGAGATGTGCCAATACAGCGCGCTATCAGCACACGCTTTGCAAACAGCTTCAGCAGTTAGAGAAGAGTGTGCTTTGGCAATACTTGGACGCCATTGCTAACGATCAAAATATTTTAGATTATTTGAAAGAACAACAGTTGTTGCGCACCATTCCCGTAGGGCGTGTTGCTGTCACACTAAATGAATTTTGCAATCTTTTAAAATCCACCTTTTCCAATCGTGAAAATATCTTTAGTACAGATGATGGCAATATATTAATGCCTCCCTACCTAAGAGAAAAAGCGAATTTTATTTTACATGAGGTCACTGCTTGTCACCCGAAAGCGGTATTCATCGTGTCTTTAGCAGCATGCGGGAGCAAGATTGGTTGGATTTTCTGGCTCCTCCCACAGTAGAACAAATTCAATATGCGCAACGATTGAATAATTCAGCAGATTTAAATAAACATCGATTATATGATTGTGTGAGAGCATTAATGAATGCTGTCATTGCTGATCATCCAACGATCCTTGTGCATTGCACGGAGGAAGTTGTGTTGAGGATGATTGCTCTAAACGATATGCTTGAGGCACGGGTCGTAATTTTAAAATCTTCCGTGATTGTTATCCATTTGAGTGATGAATGTATTGTTGAGCTGGCATCGCACATTTGTAGCAAAGACTTTGCAGGTGCAATCGCTACGAACGCTGTTTTGGTAGATAGATTTATTTCTGATAGAAGCAAACAGTGCGCCAACATTCCTACTGTTCAACACCCTGATAGTGCGCATCAAGCTGAAACAGGTATTGGACCCACCGTTAAAAGCTGTATAGGACGACCGGGATCCAATGATTAAATTTAACGCAATTATAATTACATTGTACATTAAATACAATAATAAAATTTTTGCATATTTTGTCATTTTGTGGAGATTTAAGGATCTTCATGGAAAAGCGATTACACTTCCAGGAAGATCCTTCGGCGCAAAAAGCATGCCTGAGGCAGGACAGCGCGTAAGGTGAGTGAAATATATGACATGCCTGGGCGGAGATCTCAACGATGTAGGATGGCACACTAATGAGTAGTATGCTTTAGAAATTATTTATTTTTTACAAATACGATGCTTTCTCCGGCAGTTGATCATTTGGAAGTTTTTAAAGCAGACCCGTGATAAACTAAGAAACAATTAATTTAAAGAGAAATAAGATAAATGATTTGGGCATGGATTGGATTTAGTTTTTTCTTGATTATCATGCTAGCTATTGATGGCCATGTGGTAAATCGGTCTAAATATAGTGCGCATCGCTCTATGCGCCATGCATTATTATGGACATTGGTTTGGGTTGCAATGGCATTGCTATTCAATTTTATTTTTTGGCGTTATTTATTGGCTACAACTTCTGCGAAATTTGCAAATGAACAAGCGTTAAATTTTTTAACGGGCTATATTATTGAAAAATCACTTTCAATAGATAATTTGTTTGTATTTTATATGGTGTTTCATCAACTCCGCATTCCACTTGCTTATCAACAACGTGTTTTCTCTTATGGTATTTGGAGCGCAGTTGTTTTGCGTTTGTTATTAATATTAATGGGCTCTTGGTTAGTAGCCCATTTTCATTGGGCATTGTCCGTGATGGGCGTATTTTTATTCGCTACAGGCATTAAGACGTTATTGGTTCATGAGGATGAGAGAGATTTATCCTTGAGTAAGTTTTCTCATTGGACTAAGAAATTTTTTCGTGCAACCCATGAATTTCATGGGAAACGTTTTTTTATCAAAAAAAATAAATTGCTTTATGTGACGCCATTGTTCATTGCATTAATTTTTATTGAATTCTCAGACATTGTTTTTGCGCTAGATAGCATTCCTGCAATATTTGCCATCACGACCGATCCATTTATCGTTTGGACTTCCAATATTTTTGCAATATTAGGTCTGCGAGCACTGTATTTTTTATTGGCTGGCATGATAAAGCGTTTCGATGTATTGAAATATGCTATCGCGTTGATACTGATTTTTGTCGGCCTTAAAATGCTCATCATGCCTTGGGTGGCAATTTCTGTGGGTGTGTCATTGTGCATCATTGCCAGTATCCTATTGTTATTTACCGTGTACGCCTATGTAAAGTACTGATGATTTGTTTTGCAATGATATTGTTGTAGCTGTATGCGACATCTTTTTGTGACTGTTTTTACTTGATTGTTATCAGATAATTTTGAAGGACGAACAATTAGTTTCTCTTTCTCTAATCGAGATAATCGCTTTATTTGTCGTTCAATTTTCATAGCGAGTGATTTTGTGCCAATCACTTGCCAGCATTGAGCGATGCGCTGTGGTTTGAAGCTGCGCGTATATTTACATTTACCAGATCCATTTAAATGCGATTGATAGCGTTTGGCAAGATCAGTTGTGTATCCTGTGTAATAGGTATTGTTCTGACAAAGTAATATGTAGACCCAATAGTGATTGTGGTAATTCATTGTTTTGACACAATCACTGTTTTAATATTAGCGAATTCTCGCATGCCTTCAATCGATAGCTCGCGGCCAAAGCCAGATTGTTTAATGCCGCCAAAGGGCAGTCCTGGATCGGATGCAACTAATACGTTAACAGCACAGGTGCCTGCGGCTATATTTTCTCTTGCAATGTGTTCGCCTTTCTCAAGATCTTGTGTAAAGACTGCAGCCGCTAAACCAAATTGTGTTTGATTGGCCAATGCGATTGCCTCACTTTCATCTTTCGCAGGTGTAATGCAAATAACAGGGCCAAACAACTCTTCGCTGAATGCGGGCGAATGAGAAGTGACATCTAGCAATACAGTGACGGGATAGTAATAACCGACACCATCTGGCAGATTGCCACCCAACACACAGCGTGCGCCATCTGCAATGGCTCGTTGTACCTGTTCATGTAATTTAGTGCGTAAATCTTCGCGTGCCATGGGGCCTAAATTGATTTTTGGATCAGTCGGGTCGCCCATACAATAGGTTTTTGCTTTTTCAATTACAAGTGCCTCAAATTGTGCTCTGACTTTCTCAACGACAATAAAACGCTTTGCAGCGATGCAAACTTGACCCGCATTATTAAGACGCGACAAGACACATTGTTCGGCAGCGAATGTGAGGTCAGCATCTTCTAAAATGAGATAAGGATCACTATCGCCTAATTCTAAAACAACTTTTTTCAAAGCGTCGCCCGCTTCTTTTGCAATGATTTTGCCAGTGTGATTGCTACCCGTTAATGTGACGCCCGTAATGAATGGATGTTTGATAATAAATGGAGCCAGATTGACATCAATAATGAGACTGCGAAATAAACCATCCGGATAGCCCGCCTTTATAAATCGATCGCGTATTTTTTCTGTTGCTGGATTGATCGTGCAAATGTCCATGATGCTGCTTCTCCGAGCGTGTTATCTATCCATCGTACTGCAAAATGCGAACTTTATCATCCCGTCTTGTGACGAGCTTGGAATGTGCTTGCTAAAACAAATTTAGAAACCGCTGAATTATTTATCTCGCCAATGGTTGAATTGGAATTGGATTTTTTGTATGAAACGAAACGATTGACTGTGGTCGGATCAAAGATCGTGCAAGAGCTAGATGCCCATCTTGGTATGAGTGTTTCAATGGTAGATTTTTATCGAGTCACGGAAGCCGCAAAAG
>MGYE01000058.1:0-7954 GCA_001801625.1 Gammaproteobacteria bacterium RIFCSPHIGHO2_12_FULL_42_10 | reverse complement strand
CTGGACGCGAGATCCATTTGATCGTTTGATTGTTGCGAATGCATCTATTTTTCAGGCGCCATTAATGACTAAAGACAAGACAATCCATCAACATTATGCGTTGGCTGTTTGGTGATCGGCGCGCTCAACTATTTGATACACCATACCAAGCTGTTTTTCTAATGCGCCGCGATTTTCATTGGCAACGGCAAGTGCGCGTGCACCCATTTGTTTTTGCTCATCTGGATGAGTTTGTAATTGCTGTAGTGTTGCAAAAAGTGTTTCAGCATCTTTTACAAATAACAACGCATGTTGCGCAGCGAGTCTTTGTCCGACATCTGCAAAATTAAAAATATGTGGGCCGGTTAGAATGGGTTTACTCAACGCAGCTGGCTCAATAAAATTGTGACCGCCATGAGGAATGAGACTACCGCCAACGAAGGCAACATCTGCTGCCATATACATAGATAGCAGCTCACCCATTGTATCGCCTAATAGTACTTGCGTGTTGGCAGTGATGGGTATGTTTTTGCTGCGTCGTGTCGTAGTGAATTCTTTTTCACAGAGTGCAAATACAGATTCAAATCGATCTGGGTGTCTCGGAACAAGAATGAGGCAGGATTTTGAATGAAGCGCGAGTAATTTTTTATGTGCAGCGAGGATGATTTCATCTTCGCCTGAATGTGTGCTTGCTGCGATCCAGACGAAGGTTTCATTTCCCAGTGGTTGACGCAATCGTTCGCCTTGCGTGATGGTTGCATCGTTGATTTGTAAATCAAACTTAATATTGCCGGTTACGATGATGCGTTCTTTGTTGGCACCGAGTGCGATGAGACGTTTAGCATCGGCCTTGCTACCTGCAGCAATTTGGTCAATCTGCTGCAACATATTGCGTGTGAGTGGTTGGATGCGCTGATAGCCTCGCATTGATTTTTCAGAGAGTCTTGCGTTGATTAAGCAGACGGGAATAGCTGTATTTTGGCAAGTATTGAGTAGATTTGGCCAAAGCTCAGTTTCCATGATGATGCCTGCTATAGGATGGATGGCATCGATAAATTTTTTGATAAAGCATGGTAGATCGTAGGGCAGATAAAGCGTGGTGACGGTGTCACCTAGCATCGTTTTCACGCGTGCACGGCCTGTCGGCGTCATGGTAGTTACAACGATAGGCAGTGTGGGATAGTGGGTGATTAATGCACGAATTAAGGGAGAAGCTGCAATGGCTTCTCCCATTGAAACAGTGTGTACCCATAAACATTTCTCAAATTTAACTGGACCATACCCAAAGCGTTCGCGGATGTTTTGTCGGTAAGCGGGTTGGTATTGTGATCGGAAGAGTAGTCGCAAGTATAACAATGGGAGTAGCAGGTAGAATAGGAAAGTGTAGAGGTGTCTTATTGGGTTTTTCAAGTTGTGTGCTCTTAATTCTGTCTTTGCCTCAAACGAAGCTTCCCTCTCCCATAGGGGGAAGGTTAGGATGGGGGGATAAAATAATTGCAGATAAGGTTATTGCAATTTTGATCCCCCCCATCCTAACCTTCCCCCTATGGGAGAGGGAAGCTTCGTTTGAGGGTGGATCAAAATCATCACCAATTAAAACTTTTTCATTGCATCAAAAAATTCTTCATTTGTTTTTGTACCACGCATTTTATCGATGAGGAATTCAATCGCATTTTCTTCCATAGGGTGTAATAGCTTCCTTAGGATCCACATTTTTTGTAGCTCATCTTTTGGTACAAATTTCTCGTCGCGACGTGTGCCGCTGCGATTAATATTGATAGCTGGGAAAATATGTTTTTCTGAGATACGGCGTTCAAGATGAATTTCCATGTTGCCCGTACCTTTGAATTCTTCATAGATGACCTCATCCATCTTGGAGCCTGTTTCAATTAAGGCCGTTGCGATAATGGTTAAGCTACCGCCTTCTTCGATATTACGCGCTGCACCAAAGAAACGTTTTGGACGTTGCAGTGCATTTGCGTCGACACCACCCGTCAATATTTTTCCTGAGGCGGGGACAACGGTATTGTAAGCACGCGCTAATCGTGTGATGGAATCTAACAAGATGACGACATCGCGTTTATGCTCTACCAAACGCTTTGCTTTTTCGATGACCATTTCAGCGACTTGAACATGGCGATTAGCAGGCTCATCAAAGGTGCTGGCAATGACTTCGCCTTTTACGGAGCGCGACATTTCTGTGACTTCTTCGGGACGTTCATCAATCAAAAGAACAATTAAATAACATTCAGGATGGTTGTGCTCAATGGAATGCGCAATGTTTTGCAGCATCATTGTTTTACCAGCCTTAGGTGGTGAGACGATTAAGCCACGCTGTCCTTTACCGATGGGCGCAACCAGATCAATGACGCGTGCTGTAATGTCTTCTGTGCTGCCATTGCCACATTCCATTTTAAGATGTTTTTCTGCAAAGAGAGGTGTTAAGTTTTCAAACAGCACTTTGCTTTTCGCATTTTCAGGCGCTTCAAAATTAATGCTATCGACTTTTAGGAGGGCAAAATAACGTTCACCTTCTTTGGGCGGACGAATTTTACCAGAGATCGTGTCTCCCGTTCGTAAAGCAAAGCGGCGGATTTGGCTAGGGGAAACATAAACATCGTCAGGGCCGGCCAAATAAGATTCTTCGGATGAGCGTAGAAAACCGAAGCCATCTTGCAAGATTTCTAGGACACCATCACCGTAAATATCTTCTCCGCGTTTTGCATGTTCCTTGAGGATTGCAAAAATAATATCTTGCTTCCTTGAGCGCGCCATATTTTCTAGTCCATGCTGCTCGGACAGTGCGACTAGCGCAGTCGCATTTTCTTTTTTAAGCTCAGTTAAATTCATTGCCATAGTGATTGATTGCCCTAAGTGTAGTATAAAAAAATTGACCTGAATCCTAAAATCCCTTTATTTGCGCTTTTTGCGCCCTGCTAAGATAACAATTTGGGGATTGTCCGAATTAAAATTGTGCAGCAATTCCTGCTAACTGGTTGCCTTGGGTGTTATTCCGCACAATGGCTCGTCGGCCTCCTGCGCTTGACTTGTGCTACATAACACCCAAGACAACCAGTTAGCAGGAATTGCTGAAAATTGTGCTATTAAAATCGCGATGTCTTCGGATATCAGGCCGAAAAACACAGCATGCACACTCTAGTGGATTTGTAGAACAGGTATAAAGCTGTTGCTATTTCACATAACACTAACACGGGTAATATGGGTCGTCAATTGTTTCTGTGCTATAAATTAGCATCAATAAACCGCGTTAAATCAGCTTTATTGACCAAACCTACCTGTGTTGCCTGTACCTGACCATCTTTAAACAGAATAAGGGTTGGGATGCCACGCACGCCAAATTTGGGCGGTGTGATGGGATTTGCGTCAATGTCGAGTTTAACAAATTTTACTTTGCCTGTGTATTGTGCTGATACAGCTTCTACAATGGGTGCTAGTGCTTTGCAGGGTCCGCACCAGGCTGCCCAAAAATCAACAATAACAGGGAGCGCGGAAGCAATAACGTCATTTTCAAATGAATCATCGGTGATGGCGGTTAGTTGACTCATGAGTTGGGAATCCCTTATAGCGACCTGTGATTATTATAGGTATATACCGCATACAATATATTGATGCAAGTATTTCTAGCGAATACTAATCTACAGCTCTAAAATCCCCCATGAGACAAAGTGAGCGCTGTTGTTTGCGGTGCGCCCACAGCCTTTGCTGATTGAGCGATCAATCGCTGCTCTCTGTTGGGTTCTGCATTTGTGCGGGTAGATAAAGGGCTTGCAAGGCTTTTAGTAAAGAGACAGCCGTGTGTAGCGTGTGGACGCGGCGCTGTGCTGTGTGGTGTTCTTGATACAGGCGCTATCACTGGATCAAGAAGGCGTGAGTTATTTATTTCCATGTCAAATATCATGACGTATTCATCAGCATTTAAAGTGAGCACTGTTGTTTGCGGTGCGCCCACAGCCTTCGCTGATTGAACGACAAGTTGTTGCTTTCTGTCGATATCTTCTACATTTGTGCAGATAGATAAATGGCTTTTAAGGTTTTTAGCAGAGTGACAGCCGTGTGTATTATGTTGGCGTGGGGTTATAACGACATGTGGTCTTGATGCAGGCGTTATAACCCGTGGGTTATCCATCTCCATTTCAAACATCAGAGCGTGCTCGTCAATGTTTGGTGTAGTAGGACTAGGTGAAGTGAGAGTCTGATCACACGAGGGCGAATGAGCGATAGATCTGGAGAGTCGTTCTAGCAAGTCAAGCTGTTGACTACTCTGTTCTTGTGCAGCCACATTGAAGAGTCGTTGTAGTCTGATTGTGCCCATTGCTTTATGTAGCGCCTCCATTTCTGGTGATGGCAGTGTTGATTGTGTTTTGGTGTATATGGCGAGTATCATTTGCTGATGCGCACCTTTGTTGAGTGCATGAGCAAGATCCAAAGCGGTTTGATGATCCTTATTTGTCAGATGATAATCAATACCCACAAGTAGCAATAGCTCTGTTATCTTAATGTTGGCGTATCTTACTGAGAGATGTAATGCTGATTCATCGTTGTAATTGTGAGCTAGCTTATTCAGTTGTTCGGTTGAGATGAAGCGTGGTAGTGGAAAATTCTTAGATTCAACAGCATCTAGTTTGTCGGGCGGGATATCGTAGATGCATTGGATGACAGCAGCGAGATTATCCTCTCTGACTGCTTCATGAAGAGATTCGGATTCGTACATGTTTGGCAACTGCCATTCAGTAACGTGTGGTTGATATCGTGAATCCATAAGTAAGTCCTCTGTCGATAACTGTTACTGATCACTCTACATAATGGGGGGTATTTAAGCAATATAATGCATGTGTATAAAATTTATTGAGGCAACAGGCGTAAGGTGTGTAACAAAGTTAAATTCCTCCTATCGCAATTTCATTACAATCATAACCTACACAGCAATTCCCGCTAACTGGTTGTCTTGGGTGTTATTCCGCGACTCGGGACAATCTGGGGAGTTACCTATTGTAAACAAGCGAGATATCGTGAAATCGTTTCTTTCATTCCTAAATTTAAGGCATCGCATATCAATGCATGGCCAATAGACACTTCCTTGATGGTTGGAATAGCTGCAATGAAATGCTTTAAGTTAAGCAAATTAAGATCATGACCCGCATTAAGATCAATACCTAATTTATTGATAGCTTCCGCAGCACGCTTATAAATCGTAAGTGTGTTAACAGCATCTTTTTTTCCATAGGTATCTGCATACACTTCAGTATAAAGTTCAACGCGATTGGTGCCGGTTACTTTTAGCAATTCAATCTCTTTTTCAGAAAGCTTGTGCGGATCAACAAATAAAGAGGTGCGAATGCCAGAGCGCTGAAGATCAGCAATCACATCTTGTAGAAAATGAACGTTCTTTTTGATCTGCCAACCTGCATTAGAAGTTAAAACATGTGGCGGATCGGGAACCATGGTGCATTGTGTGGGATGCACTTCTTTCACTAAATCTAAAAAATTTTTATCTGGATAACCTTCAATATTAAATTCAACCTGAATCGCTTCTGCAAGCTGATAGACATCCTCTTTGCGTATATGTCGACCATCCGGACGAGGATGGACAGTAATGCCTTGTGCACCATATGAAATAATCTCTAATGCGGTTTTTAATACATCAGGATTGTTTTTTCCGCGAGAATTACGCAACGTTGCTAATTTATTCACATTGACACTCAGTTTGGTCATAACTTATCCCTAAGAGGCATGTTATTAATAATATTTCTATGAAACAATCCATCAAAAGCAATAAAAACTTTTTAATTAGTTCAAAATACTACCACTGATATTGGTAATCGCGCCATCATCTCGAGATGAAATTGCTGATATGATATTTGCATTCAAACTATCTTTCTGGTATAAGTTTCGCTCCGCATATTACTTTGATAATATTGGTATAATTATGGCTAGAAAATGTCCAGTTACACGTAAGAAACCCCTAGTAGGCAATAACGTTTCGCATGCCAATAACAAAACAAAACGTCGTTGGCTGCCCAATCTGCAACATAAACGTTTTTGGCTGGAAGGCGAAAAAAGATTCGTGCGTATTCGTGTCAGTGCGCGTGCTATCAGAATAATCAATAAGCTCGGAATTGAGGCTGCTTTGAAGATCATCACAACTCAGCAACCGATTATATAGGTAAAATTTTATGCGTGAAAAAATCAAAATGGTTTCCACAGGCAAAACAGTAAAAAATAAGCCAACCGGTACTTTTCGAACAACGACCAAAAACAAAAAGAAAACAACTGAAAAGCTTAAAATGAAATATTTTGATCCACGCGCCTACAACTCGACAACCGGTAAAGTCGGGATGCATGTGTTATTTGAAGAAGCAAAAATTTAGTCCAACACTCGCGTTGCATACTGCAGCAATTCCCGCTAACTGGTTGCTTTGGGTGTTATGTAGCAAGAAGTCAAGCGCAAGGCCTGCGGCCGACGAGCCATTGTGCGGAATAATACCCAAAGCAACCAGTTAGCGGGAATTGCTGTGCATACTGTACATAAAGCTCATCGCTAAAATCTGTGTTCTCCTCTCTTCCTGCTTTTCAGGAGGAGAAGGGAATCGGCCTATTGCACAAGCAACCGACCTCACAAATCATCCATTGGCCATTAGATGAGAGATTAGTAACACTGGTTGAATTGAATTCATTGAACCCTCCTCCTCCCGAAAAGCAGGAAGAGAGAGAGGGGGGGGACGCAGATTTTAAGTGAATAACACAACAATATGATGACAATGCCTACAAACCACATAAAGACGTGCATGCATACCATCTTGACTCTTTTAAGCTGTCTACTGCTCCTTTCTGCCTGTGCGACGAATGAATCGTATCGAGGCAATATCAACTACATGCAAGAGACTAAAGAAAGCGACACGCATCTTGGTATGCGTTATCTCACGGGACGCGGTATACCGCGTAATGATGAAAAAGCATTTTCTCACCTACTCACTGCCGCAAACGAAGGAAACCCATTTGCACAAAATGAGGTTGCTTACCTTTATGCTACAGGCAAAGGTACGACACAAGATTATACAAAAGCTTTCGAATATTATCAAAAAGCGGCTCGCCGCAACTTATCTAGCGCACAATATAGCTTGGGGCTATTCTATCAGTACGGTTTAGGCCAAGTGCCAAACCATACCAAGGCATGCCAACTCTTTTTAAAATCAAAACGTTCTGGATTTGAGCCTGCAAAACGGGCATGCTTGCAATATTGTGACCATTCAACCTCGTAAGCGCTTCGGGCAACATTTTCTACGCGATGAGTCTATTATTGCAAGAATCATTGACGCCCTATCACCCAAGCCTTCTGATAACTTAATCGAAATAGGTGGCGGAAGAGGAGCACTGACTTTTCCGCTTCTTCAGCAAGCACACGCATTAACTGTCATTGAATTAGATCGTGATCTGGTGCTAGAATTAGAAACACAAAAACCACCTGCAAGCCGTTTAGTCATTCATTCTGCAGATGCACTACAATTTGATTTTGCTACGCTCAAAAAAGACGAGCGATTATTACGTATCTTTGGTAATTTACCTTATAATGTTACAACACCGTTGATCTTTCATGTGCTGCAATATGCACCCATCATTGCAGACATGCTTTTCATGGTACAAAAGGAAGTGGCTATGCGCCTAGTTGCTGAAAACCGCAACAAAAATTATGGTCGCCTAAGCGTGATGGTGCAGTATCACTGCCAAGCTGAATTATTATTTGATGTGCCACCCGATGCTTTTTATCCACCCCCAAAAGTCACCTCAAGCATAGTACGTCTTGTACCTCACAACCCTTATCCTGATAGCGCAAAAAACATGCATTTACTTGAAAGATTGGTTAAGTTTGCTTTTTCACAACGACGCAAAACATTGCGCAATAGTTTAAGCATCATGATGCCGAAAGAGCTATGGTCACATATTCCCATTGACCCCA
>MGYE01000057.1:5382-9204 GCA_001801625.1 Gammaproteobacteria bacterium RIFCSPHIGHO2_12_FULL_42_10 | reverse complement strand
ACCGGGTTACTTTTTTATTTGTTACGTGCGCAGGGTTTTTATGAGCCTCGTGTTGGTTGGTTGCGGTTTGCAATGCGTCTTCTGATGGCCAATGCTGTTTTGGCGACATGGCTCTGGGTTGAGGGAGGCGCGCTTGAGATGTGGCTTTCGCACGAGACACTCTGGCGTGCGTTGCATCTTGCATGGTTATTATTGTCCTCTATATTGCTGTATTTGACTACGCTCTGGTTGACGGGCGTGCGTTTGCATCACTTGTTGATGCCGGATGTGTCTTTACATCAGACATTGGAGCGTGCTGTGAGCTAACGATTTGAATGCAGCTTATGTTCAGCAGGTGTTTCCTCTGGTTTAATTGTTTGTATGGGTGTGCCTGTTAGTTTTTCAACTTTTATCGCTAGAGCATGAACTTGCCGTTCAATTTTTTTTCTTTCTTCTGCGAGGCTTTGGATGAGTGAGCCGTCTTTGGCTAATTGTGCTTCTAGTTGCGCTGATGTGGCATCATTGATTGGTTGTTGGTGTTGCGTTTTTAATGTATTAAGCCGCGCCTTAACATTGTCTGTATATGTTTTTACAAGCGGACCAAGCTGAGCACTGTTTTTTTCAAGCGCATCGTTTACTTCGATATATTGTGTGGTTAATTGAGTGGCAGCGCTTCGGGTTTGTTCGGTACCTAGTATTTTGGTTGTTTCTAACGCTCGGTTTATAGTGAACATGGCTTGCGATAGCGAAATATTGGTTGCATGGATGGGCTGAATTGTTTTGAGCACAGTAGATGCTAGCGCGCTTTCCATTTTGATTGTAGCAACTTGCTTTGTTGTGGGCAGCCTATTTTCTGTGTTTGCATTAAAACCTGCTAATACTGGGAGCATCATGGTGTATGAATTCATATTTTGTTCCTCTGCTCGCGCTATCAATAATATTACTGTAGCATAATCGATAGCATTTTCACCAGATTGAAAATTGACCTATGACTGATGATCGCGATCTTTATTGGATGCAGCAGGCGCTGTTACTGGCAGTAGACGCGGGTAGGCGGGGTGAAGTGCCTGTAGGTGCGCTGCTTGTTCTGGATGAAGTCTCTATCGGGGTGGGGTATAACCGACCGATTGGGGATCGTGATCCAACAGCGCATGCTGAAATCATTGCGCTTAGAGATGCTGCAAAAAAAATCAATAATTACCGCCTGTTAGATACAACGCTTTATGTCACACTTGAACCATGCATGATGTGCGCTGCAGCCATGGTGCATGCACGCATCAAGCGATTGGTTTATGGGGCCCCTGATCCCAAGGCAGGCGCTATCGTCAGTCAGGCACAAATATTGGATGCGCCGTTTTTTAATCATCGCGTGGCATATTATGGTAACCTATTAGCGATGCCTTGCGGAGAATTGTTGAGGACGTTTTTTAAGGCAAAACGTCTTTCTTCAACTTGAAGGATTATTGTATGGATGATATGAACCAAACAAATTATATGCAGCCTAAAATATTGCGTTCGTTTTCTCACTGTGTTTCTTTCTGTACAGCAGCGAGTTATGACTTGCTTGGTTTGATGAATCATTTCAAAAAGCGTGGTTATTTTACGCGACTTTCAAGAGATGTGTTGCAGGTGACGCATACTAAACGCCAGGGAGATCTTTTCTTTTTTAATTTTGGCTGTATCGTTGCCTGGGGGTTTAAAAAGCATTATACGGATAAATTGCTTGAGGGCGTAAAATCTTATGCAATGCAAACACTTGTAATGCTTGAAACGGATCATTTTTATTATCATTATGGCGATGTAACGACGATCGATACGCATGAAAAATTACATGTTGATATCATTACGCTTGATTCAGAAGATGCCATGTTGAAACTCGCTATCTCATATGGTCTTGCACAATCTATTAAATTGGCTTCTTTTGAAGAAGCCATTAAAGAAACAATTAAGAAAAACAGCGCACTACCAGAAGAAATTGTGACAAAGGGTACGATTTCGCTTTCAAGACGATCGATTTTCAAACGCACGGGTGAAATCTTTATTGCGCGTAGTTCGATTAATCTGAATATTGAATATTTAGACGCCCCAGAGTTTTTTTGGCGCAATCCGACACTGGAACCTTATTATATTACGATGAAAAAATTCTTAGATATTCCAAGTCGTGTATTGGCGTTGAACCAAAAATTAGATGTATTGCAGGAATTGTTGGATATCTTAAATAGCCAGGTGCAGCATAGTCATTCTAGTATGCTGGAGAGTATTATTATTTTGTTGATTGTGGTTGAGATTGTGATTACGTTGTTTCAGTTTCATTTGGTGTGAATTTGTTGTCTGTTTATACACAGGCCGTCATCTCCATTTTCTTTATTGCTAAACACCTAAAATCTGCGTCCCCCTCTCTTCCCGCTTTTCGGGAGGAGAGGGGGACGCAGATTTTAGGTGTTTAGCCGTATTGTGTCGCTTATTCAGCTGAGGCGTTTGTGTCTTGATCAGCCTGTTTTTGATTGATTCTGGGTGCTAATTTTTCTTTGATGCGGGCGGCACGACCACTTAATTCGCGCATGTAGTACAGTTTTGCACGACGTACGGCGCCGCGACGTTTGATGGTAACGGAATCAATCATGGGGCTTGCGTTGGGGAAAACGCGCTCTATGCCAATACCGTATGAAATTTTGCGTACGGTAAAAGAAGAGTGGTATCCACGTTTGCGCTTTGAAATGACGATCCCTTCGAAAGATTGTAAACGTGTGCGCTGTTCACCATCCTTGATGCCTTCTTTTACTTTGACCTGAACGATGACGGTATCGCCTGGTTTGAAATCGGGGAGTGGCTTAACGACTTTAAGAAAATCAGCCTCGATAGATTGTATGATGTTGCTCATGATATTGGCCTCGGTATCTTACTTCTTCCCATACGTGGGAAGAGGGGTATTCTATTACAAAGTATTGGCCGATTCGAGGATTATTTTTGATTTGGTTTCTTTTCTTTTTGTAATGCTTGTAGCAAGCTTTTTTCTTCGTTTGTTAGATTTCTTTTCTCTAGCAAATCAGGGCGGCGTTGGGCGGTGCGGCTTAGGGATTGTTTGAGGCGCCAGGTTTGGATGGCGGCGTGGTTGCCGCTTAACAGTACATCGGGGACGGGCAGGTTCAGTGCAAGCTCTGGGCGTGTGTATTGTGGATATTTGAGGAGGCCTGTGGTGATGGAATCTTGGGTAATGGAAGCGGGGTCGCCGACAACGCCTGGGAGCAAACGGACGGTTGCATCAACCATGACCATAGCGGCTAATTCACCACCGGTTAAAATATAATCCCCAATAGACCATTCTTGATCGACTTCTTGTTCGATGAGCCGTTCATCGATGCCTTCATAACGACCCGCAATGAAAATGAGAGACGTTGTTTCTTTGAATTGTAAGGCGGTGGCTTGGTTAAATAATTGACCTTGCGGTGAAAGATAAATGGTGGTGGGTGTGGTAGGTGCTGCGTTTTTGGCGGCTTGTAATGCAAGGTAGAGGGGTTCTACCATCATGATCATGCCCGTACCGCCACCATAAGGACGGTCGTCTACAGAATGACGTGCATCCGTTGTGAAATCACGTGGGTTTACGCAGGAGAGGATGAGGCGATTTTCTTTGATAGCTTTGCCGATGACGCCAACTTGTAGCGCTTGGAACATTTCTGGGAAGAGGGTGATGATACTGATCCACATAGATGAGATTGGCCTCCTCTCCCCGGCCCTCTCCTCCACAAAAAACGTGGAGGAGAGGGGGACGCGCTAATTTAGCTGGCGTGTGTTTCTGTGGTTGTGGAGATTTTTGCGTGTTCTTTGATTAAGTGGCGTACG
>MGYE01000057.1:2799-5321 GCA_001801625.1 Gammaproteobacteria bacterium RIFCSPHIGHO2_12_FULL_42_10 | reverse complement strand
GGCGGTCTTCCTTGCCTTCTGCTATTGGATTGAAGTAACCAATTTTTTCAATGAATTTTCCTTGCACTGCGGCGCGCTTATCGGCCACAACAACATGATAAAAAGGACGTTTTTTTGAGCCTCTACGTGCTAAGCGAATCACAACCATGGTTTTTTCCTCACCTATTTCAGCCGGCATTATACGTGACTTTTTGATGCTTGCAAATGAATTTGTAGATCATTTGGCGCGGCCTGCGTGCAAGGCGATCATTTTTAAATAGACTATACTTTAAAATGAGTGAAGGTTGTGCTGGATATTGGATATGCGTTATGAAGCAGGAGGAGAGTTATGAGCGACAGTCGTCATGATAGTCCTGTGCATCTTGTGCCCGTGATGAACAGGGATACAGCAGAAAATGAATTGAAGAAAAGGGGGGCAACGCAGGAGGGAATATGGCTCTTGCGAGAGAGTGAGAATGGTGGTTATGCAGTCAGCTATATGTACCTCAATAAAGAGGGTCAGCCGAAGTTTATACATATACGTGATCCCGGAAAGAATATTGTTGCAGTGGTGGATAAAACGGTTGAAGAGCAACTGATTAAGATGGGAAAGGGTGGATGGGTGCTTAGTCTTTCAGCTGAGCATGGGTGTTTGGAGGTGCATTACTATGATGGCACAGAAATTAAGAAAGAGCTCTATGCGGGAGATATGAGAAATCACGTGGAACTACTGCACAGTTTACACTATCTGCGGCATGACAGGGCTACTACTTCTTTCATGGTAAAAAGAGAAATAGACGGGAAGGAGAAGATTGTTATTGTTGATCTTGACCTTGACAGGCAGCTGCGTGTTGTGCCAGCACTACCAGTAGTAACGCCTCGAAATACGACAAATACGACTACGACTAGTGCCATACTTGATGCCATGCTTGGTGGCATGCTTAAAGCTGACGTCACTTCAAAGATGTATACACCCACGCCCGCATCGAGTATGACACCTATTCAGACGCCGGACGTGAAAATCATTTGTTTGATTGATTTTGACGGGACGATTTCAGGTAAAGGAGGGGAAGAAACAGTTAAGTCAATGTTATACAAATCACTATGTACCGATTTTACGAAAGGTACATTCATATCGCAGGATCAGATGGTGGAAAAGCTGCGAAAGGCTTTTGAAACGGATCCTTCTTTTGCGCCTACTGCAGATTCTATTGCATTTTTGAGAAATATGCTTGCCAGTGGTGCGGAAGTACATTTCGTTTCGAGAAATCATAAGGCCTATATACAGGCGGTACTTTTGGCGGTAGATATGACAGCAGCAGAAGTGAGCAAACTCACGCTAAATATTCACGATAGGGCAGTTGTCGCGGAGAAATCACAGGGTATCCCGCAGGATGATAAAAAAGGTGGTGTTGTTATAAAGGTGATCATGCCGCGCGTCCTTCGGGATCAATCTGCAGAATCGGTTTTGGTCGTTTCGTGTGATGATGACGCAAAGGGTGCTAACGCAATGGATGAGGCGGCAAAACGATGTATGGATGCTCACAATATGGTTAATCCTAATACGCGTAAGACGCTTTTTTCTGTCGAATATTCCTATGCACCAGGCCAGTTTAAATGGGGCGCGATTAATGATGCAGTGTGTGCGCAGGCTTTAAAAATGCAGGAGGCAATCTTCGTTGCTACATCGACGTTGATTACGCAATGTGCGGATATTAAGGGGTATGACAAGATTGATACTGATGAAGAAAAAACGGCGAAAAATGAGAAGTCTTTTTTAAAGTATCAGGCGTTGCGTGCGCTCAAGAAAGCAGTGACTCAAGAGGGATTTCAGCTAAATAGCAGGAATGCGCCTGATATCGTTCAGTTGCTTAATGATGTCATTGAGATGAGCAGAGAGAAGCAGAAGGATTCAGTATTGCATTTTCTAGGGAAGACGCAGGGTGATGTAGGGAAGGCTGCGATTAAAATTAGAGAACAAGTGTTGGCGCGTTATCCTGAGGCGAAAGTGGGTGATGAGAATGTTCCGCCCGTGCCTACTAGGGGACCTAGAAAATAGGGTGCTTATAGGAGATCTGGATTGTTTCGATCACTTTTAGTGCTATTATGTATGTGTTGAATAGTTACATGAAACCTGAATTGCCACCTAATCTGTTTTGCATCATACGCATCATTTTCATCATGCCGCCGCCTTGAGACATTTTTTTCATCATTTTTTGCATTTGTAAAAACTGCTTTAATAATTGGTTAATGGCTTGCACGGATGTGCCAGAGCCTTTTGCGATGCGATTTTTTTGAGAGTGGCGAATGTTGTCGGGGAAGCGGCGTTCTTTTGGGGTCATTGAATTGATAATGGCTTCGATTTCGACCAGTTTTTTGCCATCCATTTGATTTTGCATGTTGGGAGGTAATTGTCCCATACCGGGAAGTTTTGCCATGATACTGGTGATGCCGCCCATGTTTTGAATTTGTTTGAGTTGATCACGAAAATCTTCTAAGTCGAACGATTGGCCTTTCTTGATTTTTTTAGCGAGATTTTCTGC
>MGYE01000057.1:0-2758 GCA_001801625.1 Gammaproteobacteria bacterium RIFCSPHIGHO2_12_FULL_42_10 | reverse complement strand
CGCGGCACCGCCTTTTGCATCACCATCTGTTTTGGTGAGGATGATGCCGGTTAAGGGTAGGGCATCGTTGAATGCTTTTGCGGTGTTGGCTGCATCTTGCCCGGTCATGCTGTCGACAACGAAGAGGGTTTCAATGGGGTTTGCAACTGCGTGCAGTCGCTTCATTTCTGACATCATGACATCATCTATGTGTAGACGACCGGCCGTATCAATAATGAGTACGTCGACCACTCTATTTTTAGCGGCCTGTATGGCGCCTTGAATAATGGCTTCCGGGCGTTCATCGATTTTGCTTGGATGAAAATGAACGTTAATTTGTTTGGCTAACGTTTCTAATTGAGTAATCGCAGCAGGTCGATAGATATCGACACTGGTGACGAGTACTGATTTTTTGTGTTGTGTTTGTAGTAGGTGAGCGAGTTTTGCAACGGTTGTCGTTTTACCGGAGCCTTGTAAGCCTGCCATGAGGATGACGGCGGGTGGGGCTGTTTTTAAATTTAATACTTCGTTGTATTCTCCCATGATGGTGACGAGTTCATCATGGACGAGTTTAATGAAGGCTTGTCCTGGCGAGAGACTCTCGATTACTTCTTTTCCAATCGCCTTTTCTTGGATATGCTCAATAAATGCCTTGGTGACGGGGAGGGCGACATCGGCTTCTAGAAGTGCGATGCGAATGTCTTCTAGAGTGTCTTGAATGTTTTTTTCTGTAAGACGTCCTTGACCGGTTAGGTTTTTAATGACTTTATTGAAGCGTTCAGATAGATGTTGAAACATAGGTGTTGGATCCTGCTTTGTATGGGTGGGATGATGAAGTGGGAAAAATTATCAGCTTTGTGGGTAGAGATGTCAATTATCGCGACTGCCATCTAGCGGAGGTGTAGCTATCATGACGCACTATCAAATTTTTATCTTTGGTCTTGCGCTTACCGTGTTTATTTTATTAGCCGCCTTTTTTTCGTTGGCAGAAACGGGTCTGATGGCGGTGAGTCGTTATCGATTGCGGCATCAGGTGCGCCTTAAAAAACAGTATGCTGTTATTGCATTGCATTTATTAAAACGCCCCGATCGTCTGCTGGGCGCGATTTTAATTGGCAATACATTTGCTAACATGCTGACCTCTGCATTGGCTACGTTGATTGCAGGGCACCTCTGGGGCGATAAAGGTGCGATTTGTGCGGTGGTTGTGGTTGCACTCATTGTGCTTATTTTTGCTGAAGTCACCCCGAAAACACTGGCAGCGCTTTATCCAGAAGCAGTGACACGCTATGTTGCATTGCCTACGCGATTTCTTTTATGGTTGCTGTATCCGTTAGTGTGGCTCACCAATTTAATGGTCAATAGCTTTTTAAAATTGTTTCATATCGATGTTCTCATACGTCACGTGCCGGATGCGCTTTCTCGAGAAGAATTGCGTAGCATTGTTTATGATACAACGCACAAATTACCACGCCGTTATCAAAACATGTTGTTGGGTATTTTAGATTTAAATAAATTAACCGTTGATGATGTGATGATTTTGCAACGCGATATTGTCGGCATTGATTTAGATGAATCCTGGGAAGTGATTTTAAAACAACTGCATCGATTACATCAGGATTGGATACCGTGTTATCGCGATAAGATGAATCAATTGGTGGGTGTGCTTGCTGTGCAAGATGTCTGGCATCTTGCGTTGTTGTCACAGGCTGCTCTTAATAAGGCAGCACTGCAGCGTGCCTTGCATACGCCTTATTTTACGCCGATAGGTACATCACTTGCGACGCAATTGGCACATTTTCAGCGTGGCGTTGATAAAATGGCATTTGTTGTAGATGAGTATGGCGATATTTTAGGTGCGTTGACACTCAATGATATTTTAGAAGAAATCGTGGGTGATTTAACAGTCAATATTCACGATAGCAAACGTATTTCAGAGCAGAAAGACCATAGTTATTTAGTGGAGGGGGTGGTGACGATTCGTGAGATCAATCGCACATTATTGATGACATTACCAACAGAGGGTGCAAAAACGTTGAGTGGGTTGATTACGGAGCATCTTGAGGCATTGCCTCATACGGGTATGTCGGTGTTGATTGCGCGCTATCCGATTGAGATTGTGGAGGTGGAGGAGAATCGGGTGAAGGTGGCGCGGATTTTTCAGCGAGTTTGAGGGGGGTGTTGAATGTTTAATAATGAGATGGCCCTCCTCTCCCCGGCCCTCTCCTCCCAAAAAGCGGGAGGAGAGGGGGGTCGCAATCGTGGGGTGTTGGTTGGTGTTGTTTAAATAATGAGGGCGGCGGCGACGTTTCGGTCTTCGGAAGAGAGGACGCTGAAGGTGCGGCAGGCGGCGTGGGTGGTCATGATTTCTACGCCAATGCCGTGATTGAGGAGGTGTCCGTAGAGTGTGATGTCTGGAAAGGTGAGTTGATCGCCTGTGCCGATTAGGAGAATATCGGGTTTGAGTGCGATGATAGGCGCGAATGATTCGGGTGATAGTCTGGCGATGGATGAGACACACCACTCTGCGAGTGTTTTTGGGGTGATGAGGATGCTTTTTGTGTATAGAGTATCATTGACTGTTATTCTGCCGGGCTGATATGAGCGGATTTGATAGATCGCTGGGTTTTCATCGAGTTCGAAGGTAGACATGTGGGGGAGTATATAGGAGTGGGGCAGTTTGAGAAAGCGTGGGAGGAGAGAGGGGTCGCTTCGATGTGGGTGTTGGTTGGGGGTGTGATGAAGAAGCTTATTCGGCGAGATTATTTGGTGGAAGATG
>MGYE01000056.1 GCA_001801625.1 Gammaproteobacteria bacterium RIFCSPHIGHO2_12_FULL_42_10 | reverse complement strand
CATCATGCAAATGACGACGCCACATGGGGTGATTATGACGCCTACTTTTATGCCTGTGGGCACAAAAGCTGCGTTAAATTATTTAACGCCTGCGGACTTGAAGGCAAATGGTACCCAAATTGTGCTTGGCGGAAATACGTATCATATGTTATGCGCCCCCGGGATGGAGATGATTGAGAAAATGGGCGGGATGCATCGGTTAATGGGGTGGGATCTGCCGATGCTGACAGATAGTGGTGGCTTTCAAGTGTTGAGTTTATCTAAAAATAGCAAGATCTGTAAGATTGATGAAGATGGCGCGCGTTTTAAACATCCCATGACGCACAAAGTGGTTTATCTGAATGCTAAAACGTCCATCGAGGCGCAGAAGACAATCGGTGCAGATATTATTATGGCATTCGATGAATGTACGCCAGAAATCGGTGGCTTTGAAGCTGCTATGAAAGCACTGGATCGTACACATCGTTGGTTGTTGTTGTCTAAAGAAACGCATGAACGGTCTCCCACGTCTCTTTATGGAAGCAGGCAGGCATTATTTGGTATTATTCAAGGCGGTAGTTTTCGAGCATTGCGCGAGCAAAGCACCGCATTTATCTTGGAGCAAGATTTGGATGGGATCGCAATTGGCGGTGAAATTATTGGGTTTGATATGTCAAAAACAGGTGAGATCATCGATTGGATTTCACCCATGCTGCCAGAAAATAAAGTTCGCTATACGATGGGTGTTGGTTTGCATCCACAGGATTTAATTGATGTGGTCGCAAAAGGCATAGACATGTTCGACTGTGTTGCGCCTACGCGCAATGCAAGACATGGCACCTTATATCAAGGCCGTATTGTAAAAAAAGACGGGTGGTTATCTTTTCAAGGCGACTATCCCAATGAAAGACGCGCACATATTCTCATTAAAAAAAGAGAGTTTGTGCATGATGAGCGCCCCATCATGGTAGATTGCGATTGCTACACTTGCAAACATTTTTCACGTGCTTACTTGCATTATCTCTTTAAAGAAAAATTGATGGCTTATTTTCACTTAGCTTGCATTCATAATGTGCATGTGATGCAAACGGTTTGCACGAAGATGAGAGAGATTATTGAAAGAGGATAGTGTGCTGTTATCTCGAGCACCTGAAACGTCACAACCGCGAATTCCGGATAAGCCACTTGATTTGAGTATATTGGTATATTCAAATCACTATTGTAACTATCAATAAAGGCTAAGTATGAATCACAACCGCAAAATACTCATTATAGGCGCTAGCATAGGCGGCCCTGCGATTTGCTATTGGCTAAAAAAATATGGTTTCAATCCAACCCTAATAGTTTATTCCTGAGCACTTCTCCTGGCGAGGGCTCCTTTTTCACGATGGTTGTACCACTGCGTATCGGTATCGATGGTGTTCCGCCTGATTGGGCTATCGCATCAATGTATACCAAGCTGCTATCGAGCTTGTTGTTTTGATCAATACAATTGTGGAAAACAATTATGTTATATACTCGATAATCAAGTTTTTCTCACTCGCAATATTTCAACCCAAGCAAAAATACACTAAAATGCCTTCCGTTAGCTAACCAGGGCAAGCAAAAAGTGATTATTAGTGAAGGATTACCGTTTATACGCGACTATAACAGTCATTAAAAAATATTCGTAAAAACTAGGCAGCTTGGAAACCTTGATTATCGAGTAATAAGTTTTTCAATTAATCGATCTGCTCCAATTAAAGGAATAATTCTAAATAATACCTCATCCATGACATGCGGCTCAGCATCCGCCAAAAATTTTATTTTCCGCTCTTTCCACGATAAAGTTTGTATTAAACTAGCCGCAACAACAGAAGGCTTTTCTAAATTAGCAATAGCAACTTCAGTAATACCACCACGGATACTTGTACTAATAGGACAACAAATAACTAATCCCGTGTTTTTATTGTACTCTATCGATGATAAAATCAATGCAGGCCGATACTTACCAATTTCTTTTCCTTTGGTCGGCTCAAAATCCATATACACAATGTGATTGCGTTCTGGTAAGTAATTTTTAGTCATTATTGTTCAATCTCATTAGCTAATGGTTTTGCTAACAAATCTGCATGAGCCAACTGGTTCGTTAATCCTTCGACAAGTTTTGCTTCGCTAAATGGAAAAAGTGTTTTACGGGAATCCGATTTTCTTACAATAAACCCATCTTCAGTAATCTCAACGTCAACCTCTGTTCCTTCTCTAAAATGAGGAATATCGCGCATAACCCCGCCAACACGCAGTGCCAGACCATTCCCCCATTTTTGAATTCGGGTATGTATTCGCATTTTATACTCCAGGTATCAACAATGTTGATACTTGATAGTATACACTGTGTATCAACTTATTCAAGTGGTATTCGAAAATTTTTGTCATAGCATCAATGGCTAACCCAAGCAATGTAATTAGACAAAAAAAAGATTATTAAATTATAATAATGCTCTTTTATTTTACAATACTTGAGAGGTTGTCATGGCGTACACAGAAATTATCGCTCTATTAGAGCCAATCACTTCAATCGAGCAGTTACATGAAACCTTTCAACATGTTGCGCGCCATATCCATATTGACATACCCACACTAAACCAAAACGAGCGCCTTGGTTTAATCAATCGCCTGTTGGCTTTAACCCCATTATTTCCTAATGACGAGACACTCAAGAAACAATTTAATGATTTATTTCAACAAATCATCATTGCACCCGATTTGTTTGAGCGAAATGCTGGGGGCGATATGCCGTTGTTTTTAACTTCTATTCAATTGCAAGATCCCATGCCAGAAAAAGCTAAAGAACTTTTTCATCAACAACTTGTAACGTTAAAAAAACCCGCCGCTTATTTTTTCTCTCATGGTCAATTTTTTAAGGCGCATGAAAATGAGCATGGGGTATTTTTTCATTCGATCCCCTGCGTTAATGAGGCTTACCCAATAGATGCATTACAACAAGATTTAACACCAAATGGAGTCTTACTTGCAGAAGATACATTCATTTGTATCAACCCTAATTTACGCCAAGATGCTAATGCGTTCAAACGTATTATTGCCTGTACGAATACAAAGTTATCTTCAAGGTTCTCTGAAGATCATCTTGATTATTTCACATTAGACAGCAGTGAAAAGCCTTGGGAACCTCTACAGATAAATTATCAATATCAAGCCAATTCTTTAACTGCATGGCATTTTATACATTACATAAAAGAAGCTGAGTTGTTGACACTAGCAAACCTAATAGAATTCATTCGACTCGTTCGTTATTGGGCCTTTTCTATGCCTAAAGCCTGCCACATTAATTGGGACAACCTGCATTATGCTATTCAAGTCTTAGCAAACGCGAATGCTCTATCGCAATCTTGGCTAACAACATTATTTCAAAATGCAAATGATCCAACAAAAGAAAAAATAGACTTCCTTTATTTTCAGCTACAATTCAAATTGCAACATCCTGAGATAGAGACGCGCTTGCTTCAAAATGAATATACTCAATTTGCGAAAAAAGACCAACACCAAAGAGCATTAACCACTCTTTTCTTGCGGTTATTCGTTAACCCTACGCCTGTAGAACTTAGGGCAATTAGGGAATTTTGTGCATCCATCCCTGATCGTTGCGAATCGGGTAAAGCAGCCTGCTTAGCAGTCCAACACTTATTAAGAAGAGAGCTGCTTGATAAAGATACCTGTAGGATTCTTTTTAACTTAGATAAAGAGCCCGTGTTAGAGTTATTATGCGAAAGCTTATTTTTCTTAAGAGAGAAATATCACGTAGCATTAACAAAAAAAAGATTCATAGCCTTCTTGCAACAACCGTTTCCAGGGCCACGCATGGCTGCATTTAACAAAGTTGCAAGATGGGAGCTTTCGCAAATATGTCAGAACCTGATTGCTAATCATCATTCCAAAGAATTTTTATTAAGTATTAAACATTGCCCACCGTTAACTGAATCACAATTTTATGCGTTAGAGCGGTGCACCACATTGATTACAGAAAGGGGAGAGGCGCTCTATGGCCTCCACTCTAAAGGCCTGCTCACGGAAGACAATGTGCAAAAAATTTTCCAATCAAATTCGTCTGAATTGTTGCATCAATTTCAGTGTAGCCACCAATTAACACAAGCTATTTTTGACGTATCATTCACCTTTTTAGATTATCATTATCAGCGGTTGACGGCTTTATGTCTGCTTAATAAGCTAAATTTATTGTCTTCTCGTAATCAAGAAATAATTGTTAACAGCCAATCTGTTGAGTTTTTAAAAGCTATTCATCGATTAGATTTGTTATTAACACAGCCCTTATTGGACGCACTACATCAGTGTTCTTCATACCCTTTAGAGCGCGCAACCGCATTGCACTCGATATATATTAATTCTAACTTTAGTTCAGAACAACGAATCCGTAATACTAAAATTATTTTGGAAACAACTTCAGAAGAATTTTTAAAGGCTATTGAGCAATTTAATAATAGGGATTCTGAAAAATTAATCGTTTATTCGCAAACAACGTTTGATGATTTACTGAATCATCCGACGCATCAGGTACTTCGTTTGGAGGCCCTGAGAAGTTTAGAGACAGTTGAATTATTAACCTCGCATCGACAATATATTTTGAATGACGCTTTATCAGAGAAAGCGCTTTCAGCTATAGCAACGCTCTGGCACGATGGTGGCTCAAGAATTCCAATGAATGGGGAGCGACTTGTTCGAGTATTGTCTCATCAAACACCTCAATTATTTCTGAATACACTCAAAGCAATGCCAGACAACCTATTAACTGAAGAAAATATCGATAGAATAGAAGGTCATACGCAATTAGAAACGCTTCGCTATTTTTTTCGTAATATACCAAACGACAGGATGACAACAGCCTATTTCAATCATTTATTAACTTATGCAGTGATGTTGGGAAGTGAAGGAATTAAAGACGCTTATGCGCGCATTCCGCATGACCAAAGAACGGATAGATTTTATGATAATTTTTTTGTGGAGTGTGCTCGCCTACAAGACCAGCCTATTGCCGGAGTTGAAGCAGCCATTATAGGTTATTTAGATAGGCAATTGAGGCGTGGCAATCTGCCAGAGCGTGGAAATGATGTTGGCAGGCAAGTTTTCGCGGGTAGGCAAACTACGCATATAGCAACGGTTCATGTAAGCTCATCGGAATCTGCACGCAAACTTAAACAAACTTATGCCGATTTGATAAAAACACCCGCTGCTATCAATGCAATATTGGAAACCATCAATATTATTCTGGATGCTCACGCGTATTTAAATACATTTATAGATACCTGGCACCAAACAGATGCACAAGATCAAACTCAGCAATATCTAGATCAGTTGCTAGCCACTATACCTATACAACAAGTTAACTGGCCTTTTGCAAGTTTGATGACAACACCAGAAGCTGTGAATAAATTATCAGAGAATTTTAATAGTACCACTGCTAGATTTTTTCAAGAAAAAGCAAAGCAGGCATTCCAGCGAATATCGGTTGACGCCTATGGTGAACATATTGATTCGACCTCGAACACAGATGTTAGGACGCTACTAGCGCTAGTGTGGCTCGCCATCCAAGATAAAGATAGAAGAGTGGGGCCATTATTAGATGCAACAACAGTGTTCGTTAAGGGCTTATATGATATTGCTCGAGGAGGCAATTTAAATGATGACGGCATAGACAATAAACACCCAGAGAATAGCTTTATTTGTGCCCCTGGTGCATTTAACAAGCTAATTGAATTGTTGGTTGGGATGCATCCCGATGCGACACAAACCTATGTTACGCAAGACAGCATCACTTTAAAATATCAAAAAATCGTTTCCGAAGAAGTGAGGAAGGATTTAATCAATTCTTTAAGCGAAGTAAAAACAATGCCAGAGGCGGAAGCATTTAACGAATTTTTAATTCAACTTGAAAGGGATGGCATGGATGATCGTATGTGGGCTGTTATTCAGCCGCGGGTTTCAGACGCGTTATGGAACGCATTTATGGTTGGCGCAACAAAAGAGGCAGTAGATGCTTTTTCTAGGCACTATCCTAGTGGCAAAACTAATCAGCAGTATCAGGATTTGATAAGCGCCGGACGTGATATAGATTTAGCCGTTTTAATCAAAACTGAAAAACTGTATGCAAAATTAACTGAAAAAAAAGCGACTCTTCCTATTGCTACACCTACTCTGGCGATACAATTGCCGCCTGCAGAGCCTGCGTCTATAAAAAAAGACATCACGCCTCTAGCTGCTGTCCCCACTCTGCTATCCGAGCTAGTGCAATCATCTCCAACAAGCAATCAACGCGCTACAGTGGAATTGGCTAAGATACAGGCTTTGTTAACGCATCAGATAGAGGGTTTTCGTTGGAATTTGTTTGCCTTGTTTTTCAGAAGCTATCAAGAAAAACGTTCAGCACTCGTTTCTCTACGTTCTCAGCTTACACAAACGGAAAACGTTGTGCCAAATCAAACAGTTCATGACGTATTATCAAAATGGAAAACAGCCACAGTACTTAAAACCATTCAAGCACACCGAAATCGCTTTTTCTCATCCGTACGACCAGAGGTTAAAACAAATACAGAACGTCTGATTGACACGATAGAAAGCACTTATGGTTCTTGCAAGGTTATCGGCGTCGGTAAACCTTAGTTGACAGGCTGAGTGTTGATTAGGATTTCTTAGATCATATTGACTAAGCTATGTTAGTCTTATATCATATTATTCGTGATAAAACAAATCAAATATTTGTCAGTAGTGCCTCATTTTGGGAAATGGCGATTAAAAAGAGTTTATGGCGTTTAACATTGCCACATAATCTAATAGAAACGATTGCAGCAGAAAATTTTGAAATATTACCCATCGTGCCGGCAGATTGCTTGGGCGTCGCTGATTTACCTCTGCTACACTCAGATCCTTTTGATCGCTTGTTGGTGATTCAAACAAAGCTAAACGATCTTGCTATGATTACGCAGGATTCAAGAATAGCTGAGTATCCTATTGTAACGATAGCGACGTAGCCCGGATAAAATGCTTTTTATTTCATCCGGATAAACATCCCACCATCTACGCATCTACTAAATGCCCTTTCTGTTCTAACCAACTCTTTCGATCGCCCGCACGTTTTTTAGCGAGCAGCATGTCCAAGATTTCATCGGTGTTGTCATCTTTTTTAATAATGAGCTGCATTAAACGGCGTGTGTCGGGATCCATGGTTGTTTCGCGTAGTTGCAAAGGATTCATTTCGCCTAAGCCTTTGAAGCGGATGATGTTGATTTTGGGATTTTTGCCTTTGTATTCGGCTTGAATGCGATCGATGATACCTTCTCGTTCGGCATCATCTAATGCGTAGTAGGTATCTTTGTTGTGATCGATTCTAAAGAGCGGTGGCATCGCAAGAAAGAAGTGGCCTGCTTCGACGAGTGGGCGGAAGTGTTTTACAAAGAGTGCGCAGAGTAATGTTGCGATGTGGTTACCATCAGAATCGGCATCGGCGAGAATGCATATTTTGCCGTATCGTAAATTTTCTAGATTATGAGAGCCAGGATCAACACCGACAGCAACGGCAATATCATGAATTTCTTGTGATGAGAACAGGCTGCCTGTTGTCACTTCCCATGTATTTAATATTTTGCCGCGCAATGGCATGACAGCCTGAAATTCTCTGAAGCGCGCTTGTTTTGCAGAGCCGCCCGCAGAATCACCTTCTACTAAAAAAAGTTCGGTACGTTTGATATCTTGAATGGAGCAATCGATTAATTTGCCAGGTAGGGCAGGACCACCTGTAATTTTTTTTCTGGCAACATTCTGAGATTGTTTTAATCGTTTTTGTGCATTAGTAATCGCGAGCTTGGCGAGTGTTTCGCCAATTTCTGTTTTTTGATTGAGCCATAAACTAAATGCATCTTTGGTGACACCCGAAACAAATGCCGAGCATTCTCGCGAAGAAAGACGTTCTTTGGTTTGTCCTGAAAATTGGGGGTTTTGTATTTTAACAGAGAGAACATAGGCGCAAGAGTTACACACATCTTCTTGTGTGAGTTTTAGTCCGCGTGGGAGTAAATTTCTGAATTCACAGAATTCTCGTAATGCTTCGGATAATCCTAAACGAAAGCCCGTGACATGCGTTCCTCCGTCGATTGTCGGAATGAGGTTCACATAACTCTCGGTGACGCCTTCCTCTTCTTCTGCGAGCCATGTGACAGCCCAATCGATAGCTTCACGTTCATTGGATAACGAACCAATAAAAGGTTCTTCTGGGATACATTTTATGGTGCCAAGTGTTTCTTTTAAATAATGACTCAAGCCTTCTTTATAACACCAAGTTTCTTTTTGTTGTGTGGCAACATCGGTGTAGCTAACTTGCAATCCAGGACAAAGGATCGCTTTGGCGCGTAGTGCGCGTTTTAACTTGGCGATTGTAAAACGCGGTGAGTCAAAATATTTTTCATCGGGCCAAAAATGGATGGTTGTGCCTGATTCTTTGGTGTTGTATGACCCTGCGACTGCGAGCGATTTTAATTTATCGCCATGCTGAAAGGACATTGTGTAGATTTTTCCACCCCGTTTAATACCAACAGTGAGTTTTTTTGATAGGGCATTGACAACAGAAATACCGACACCATGCAAACCGCCTGAGAATTGATACTGTTTATTAGAAAATTTTGCGCCGCTATGCAATCGTGTGAAAATGAGTTCAACGCCAGAGATTTTTTCATCAGGATGAATGTCGACAGGCATGCCGCGGCCATTGTCTATGACTTCTAATGAATGATCTGAGTGCAGCAAAACATCAATCATGGTTGCATGCCCGGCCAGCGCTTCGTCGACACTGTTATCAATGACTTCATGAGCCAAATGATTAGGATGTGAGGTATCCGTATACATACCAGGACGGCGACGAACAGGCTCCAGTCCGCTTAAAACCTCAATTGCCTCTGCATTGTAACTCATTTTTTTTGCCATTTTGCCTTAAGCCTTTCTTGATTTAACTGTAGCCATAGTAATGCCAGCATTGTGTGAGCGGTTTTTATTTTACCTTGTTGCAACATGGCAAACGCTTCTTTAGTGGTGATGGTGAGGACGCGAATATCTTCATGTTCTTCTGTAAGACCATGAATGCCATTGGCAGCGGTTGCGTCAACCCAACCACAATAAAGATAGAGGTATTCATTGCTATTGCCGGGGCTAGCAAGGTATTCATAGATGGGTTCGATGTCAAGCACCTCGCAGCCTGATTCTTCGATGGCTTCACGTTTGACCGCATCGATCGGTGATTCGCCAGGCATCAGCAAACCCGCTACATTTTCAATAATCCATGGTGTTTCGGCGTGTTCAAGCGCACCAATGCGAAATTGTTCGATGAGCACGACTTGATCCCTCAGTGGATCATAGAGGAGCAAGGCGACTGCAGAGAGGGTTGCGAATAATTCTCGCGTAAAGGGAACGCTCCAGCCCCCCTCAAATTTTTTATGGCACACCTGGTAACGCAACATGCGATAAAATCCTTGAAACAGCGTTTCTTTTGCCAGGATTTCATAGTCGTTTTTTGAAAAGGAAGAGCGGGTCATTTAGTGATGAGCTTTATGCGAATGTTTAATCAGCGATTCGAGCGCTTCGATTTGTTCTTCAAGCGCTTCTAATTTTTTCCTGGTGCGTAGCAAGACTTTGCTCTGTGCGTCAAATTCTTCTCTGGAAACGACATCGAATTTAGTAAATGTTTTAGAAAGTAGGCTGGCGCAATTTTTCTCAAAATCTTTTTTGAGTGTTCCTAGATTTTCAGGCAAGATATTCGTTAATTCTAAGGCTAAACGTTTGATGAAATTGATTTTTGACATAGTCAGACCCACGTCTTTATTTTCAAGTATAATGAGTTTAACATTATTCACATATAAATATATACATACCCGCCACACTATGCCTCTATTACCTGAAGATGCGAGTACCGTCATTGTGAGGAACCCGAAGAGTGACGCAGCAGGGGTATTTGCAGGTTCCCCTGGATTGCTTCGCTTCGCTCGACGGCACTTCGCATTTTGAAGTGTAATGGGTATATATAGAATAACTTATTGTTACTTCAGGTATTTTCATTATGACTAAACGACATCTTGTGATTGCAACGCGTAATAGCCCACTTGCACTGGTGCAGGCGGAACTGGTTAAGCAGTTGTTGTTATCTCATTACCCGCATTTAACCTGCGATTTGTTGGGCATCACAACAGAAGCGGATAAAAAATTAATGGTTGCAGTCTCTGCAATGGGTGGTAAAGGCTCTTTTGTTAAAGAATTAGAAGAAGCGTTGCTTGATCGTCGAGCAGATATTGCAGTGCATTCTATGAAAGATATGCCAATGAGGTTGCCATCCGAGTTGTGTTTGCCTGTAATTTCGAAAAGAGCGGATCCGCGAGATGTGTTTGTTGCTAATGATTATCGGTCATTTGATGCGCTACCCCAAAATGCAATCGTGGGTACCTCTAGTCTTCGTCGTCAGACACAGCTTCGTGCTTTGCGTTCTGATGTGATTGTTAAACCTTTACGTGGCAATATTCAAACACGTTTGCGTCGATTAGATGAAGGCGATTTCGATGCCATTATTCTTGCGGGTGCAGGTTTAATTCGGATGAATTTACAAAATCGTATCGCTTCTTATTTTGATTGTGAATCGCTTTTGCCCTCAGGCGGGCAGGGTGCGCTTGGAATCGAATGTCGAGCGGATGATCAATCTGTGCAACAGTTAATAGCACCACTCAACCATCGCGAGAGCGCGGCGTGCGTGTTGGCTGAGCGTGCAGTTTGTGAAGCATTGGGAGGAGGTTGCTCTTCCCCGCTGGCAGTTTTTGCCGCGATTCATCATCGGGTGATGACTGTGCAGGGTGTGGTTGCGAATCTTTTGGGAACGCGTCGTTTACATTCGGAGATATCGGGAGATCCAGAGCAGGCTGTGCATTTAGGGATCGCACTTGCGCGCGCCTTGAAGGAGAAAGGGGCTGAGAAAATTTTGGCAGAGTGCATGCCCCACACCGGGGGGTTAGGGTGGAGGGATCAATCATAAGCAAAGACAACCGATTTGTTGATTGCGATCCCCTCACCCTAACCCTCCCCCGCGGGGGGAGAGAATACACTCTTCATGTCCTCGTGACACGACCCTCTCTTGTGGGAGAAGAATTGTGTCAATTGATTCGCAGGCATGGCGGACTCGCTACGCATTGTCCGGCGATGGCATTTGAGTCGCTCATACAAAATCGCGTCGTACAAGAACACATCAAGGCACTAGGCGGTCAAGATTGGATTATTTTTAATAGCCCACAAGCCGTTTTTCAAAGCATATCGGCGATACGTGCCATGTGGCCGCATTTTCCAAAGACCCTACAAATCGCTGCCATTGGCCGTGGTACGGAAAAAGCATTACAAGACGCGGGCTACACGGTGTCTGCTGTTCCTGTTGTGCGTTGGAGTAGTGAAGGATTGTTACAGCTACCTATTTTTCAGCAGCTGGTCGGAAAGCGCATTGCGATCATTCAAGGAGAAGGTGGTTTGGGATTGCTGGCGCAAGCATTACCATCGCGCGGCGCTACTGTGACCGTTGTTGCGTGTTATCGTCGTCTCTTACCAGAACGCTTGATGGAGCCCTGTCATGCATTACTGAATGCCCATCAAATCGATGTAGCGGTTCTGACATCGGGCGAGGGTGTGCGTAACATGAAACAAGTATTTGGACAGATTATTCAAGCACTACCCCTCATTGTGCCGAGCGAACGCATTAAACAACTGGCTCTTGATTTAGGATTTCAGATAATATGGGTTGCTAGGAATGCTTCGCATAGCGCAGTGCTTGATGCGCTGATTAAAAATAGGGATGTGTTATGTCAAATGAAAGTCACCCATTGAATTCGTCCAATACATCTCGTGCTAATAAAAAACTTTTTCTGGGCATGCTCTGTTCAATTGTTGGCATACTGATTTTGGCAGGCGTATTAGGGTATGGCTATAGTCGTTTATCAAAAACGATTATCTTCCTTGTTGAGCAGTCAAATGCTTTAACGGTGGAGATCAATCAAACAGAGACGCGTTTATCTGCTATGGCAGATACTATTAATGAGTTGAAACAAACTCTCGCGCAATCGACATCGTCGCTGACAAGTGCTGTCAATGAGGAACACCGTGCAGCGGATGTTTATACAAAACTGGTGGCAATGGATCGTCAAGTGAACGACTTGCCATTGGCGGAGGCCTCATCTGATTCTGCCATTCAGGAGGTAGCAGCAACACCACCTGCCGTTTCTGAGGCGACATTATCGTGGTGGCAGCATGCCTGGGTTCAGCTGAAAGCAACGCTAAAGCAAGCGGTAGTCGTGCGCCATATGCATGCCAGTGGTTTTTTCTACCAATATTTACATGCGCAACTTTCATATGCGATGTGGGGTGCGCTGCATCATGATGAGACAGTGTATCAAGAAAGTTTGGCGCAGGTTAAGCAGTGGGTGATGGATTATTTTGTTTTAGATGCACCGATGACGAAATCTGTTTTAGCCGAGCTTGAAGCCTTGCGCGTCGTTACCCCACCTCCTGTGGGAGAGGGTTAGAATAGGAAGATAACATGCAACGACTATTCATCATTTTAATACTGCTTTTTGCGTCGACTTGGCTCGGTTGGTGGATTATGCAACATCCAGGCCACGTGCTGATTGTGGCTACGCCCTGGATGGTGCAGATACCTTTAGGTTTAGTGGTGCTCTTTCTTGTATTTTTTTTAATCTTATTTTATCTGTTAATTGATTCGGTTGATCGTTTACAATTTTCGTGGACTCGACTCAAATATTGGTTGCGTTACACAAAGACACATCGGCTGCTTGAAAAAACAGAGCGTGGTTTGATTTCGTTATTCTCGGGGCGTTTTCGCGAAGCGGAACGTTATCTACGCCACACACATTGGCTAGAGAAAACGCAATTCAAATCATTTGAAAAAACACTTTATTGCGCCATGATGCGTGACAATATGCTGCATCGAACGTTGGTAGATGTTCACAATAGTTGGCAGAATGCACCTCGTTCAATGCGTGAAGAAGGCGAAGCGGTGCTTTGTTATGTGAAAGCGCTGATGCATTTTGGAGAAACAGCCAGTATTCCGGGACTGATTCAAAAAACACTGCAATATACATGGCAGTCAGAATTGGTGACGATTTATAGCAAACTCCCCTTTAATAATATAAGTCGGCAGTTTGTGATCGTAGGAGCTTGGCAGAAGCTGCATGGCGATCGGCCTGCGATATTTTTGGCATTAGGCGAATTATGCGTTCGTCAACAATTGTGGGGCAAAGCGAAAGATTATTTTGAGAAATGCTTACGTCTTGGCCCTAATCAGGCTGCATATCTTGCTTATGGTCATCTACTGCAGCAATTAGGCGAGCGTGATGAGGCGCTTGAGAAATATAGAATGGCTCTGATAGACTCGCTCAATGTATAGCATATGGCACTATTATGGCACTATTAAAAATACTGAAATTTCCCAATCCCAGATTGCGTACGGTAGCAGAGCCCGTGCATGCAATTGATGATGCATTGCGTCGTACGATGGATGATATGTATGAAACGATGTACGCTCATCATGGTGTCGGGCTTGCTGCGACACAAGTCGATATTCATAGACGTTTTTTTACCATGGATGTGTCTGAATCAAGAAAAGAACCACTTTGTGTGATTAATCCAGAGATTATTAGCAAGGAAGGTGTGCAATACGACTATCATGGTTGTTTATCTGTTGGCGGCAATATTTCCGACAAGATCAAACGCGCTGCAAAGTTACGTCTCCGTGGGATGGATCTTACAGGTAAAATATTTGAATGGGACTTAGAAGAATTGGCTGCGATTTGCGTGCAGCATGAAATGGATCATTTAAATGGCTTGTTGTTTATCGACCATTTATCTCGTTTGAAGCAAGGACGTATTCGAGAAAAATTAGAGAAAGCGAATCGCGAGTGAAAATTATATTTGCTGGTACACCGGAATTCGCTCTGCCTGCATTAACTGCGCTCATTCACTCTTCTCATGAGTTGATCGCAGTTTATACACAGCCAGATAAACCAGCAGGCCGTGGTTTGCGTTTAGCGGAAAGCCCCGTTAAAACATTTGCATTGCAACATCATTTACCGCTTTATCAACCCGCTTCTTTAAGACAAGACGCAGTCATTGCAGAGATCACACGCCTTACGCCCGATGTGATCGTCGTTGCCGCTTATGGATTGCTTGTGCCATCTGTTATTTTAGCGTTACCTCGCTTTGGTTGTATCAATATTCACCCTTCACTCTTGCCACGTTGGCGTGGCGCAGCACCGATTGAACGCACAATTGAGGCGGGGGATACTCTCTCCGGGGTGACGATCATGCAGATGGATGCAGGACTTGATACGGGCCCCATTCTTTTGCAACGCTCTTATGAGTTAACGCAAACTGAAACAGCCTCAATGTTATATGATGCCCTGTCTCGTTTTGGTGCGACGCTTTTAGTTGAGGCAATTGATTTATTGGCTGCTGGAAAAATGATCGCACGTACTCAAGATGGTGCGTATGCAACTTATGCAAAAAAACTGGATAAGTTAGAAGCGCATCTGGATTGGTCAAAAAGTGCTATTGAATTGGAACGCATGATACGTGCCTTTAATCCCTGGCCAATTGCATTCACTATTTTTCAGGGCGAGCCATTGCGGATTGGACAGGCGAGTGTGATGCAAGGCAATGCTTCGTCGCTACCTGGTACGATTGTCTCTGTTTCGAAAGCAGGTATTGAAGTTGCAACAGGTCAGGGCGTGCTGCAAATCTTGACTGTGCAACTACCCGGCCGGAGAATGATTACTGTTGCAGATTTTTATAATGCGAATCGCGATTGGTTGAAGGCGGGGATGCAATTTGATTGAGGTGAATCATGCGTATTGAATATGACTTAAAATTAGATTTTAGCGATGTGCTGATTCGTCCAAAGCGTAGCGTATTGAAAACACGCGCAGAGGTCATGCTTGAACGAGAGTTTAAATTTAAGCATACAGCTAGCACATGGCGGGGTATTCCGATTATCGCAGCGAATATGGATCATACGGGTACGTTTAACATGGCCACGGTTTTAGCAGAACATCATCTGTTGACCGCATTAGATAAATATCTTGAACTGGATGAATGGCAACATTTTGCTAAATCAACCGATGCCATTTCCGCTTGCTTTGTTTCGGTGGGTATCTCTGATCATGATTTTGAGAAATTAAAGTCGATTATGCAGATTGCGCCTGTTCCTTTTATTTGCCTGGATGTAGCCAATGGCTATACAGAACGTTTTGTTTCATTTTTAGAACGATTACGTGAAACTTATCCAAAAATGGTGATCATGGCGGGCAATGTTGTGACGGGTGAGATGGCTGAAGAACTCATTCTCTCGGGCGCAGACATTGTTAAGATTGGTATTGGTCCGGGCTCGGTTTGTACAACACGTGAAAAAACAGGCGTAGGTTATCCTCAGTTATCTGCCATTATTGAATGTGCTGATGCAGCGCATGGTCTCGGCGGTCTTGTGTGTGCAGATGGGGGGTGCGTGACACCGGGCGATGTTGCAAAAGCATTTGCAGCAGGCTCAGATTTTGTGATGCTGGGTGGTATGCTTGCAGGGCATGATGAATGTTCGGGAGAAGTGATTGAAGAGAGCGGTCATCGATTTAAAAGATTTTATGGTATGAGCTCAACAGAGGCGATGGAGCATCACCAGGGTGCCGTAGCAGATTATCGCTCGAGCGAAGGACGGTCTGTGAATGTGCCTTATCATGGCGCTGTTAAAAATACGATACTCGATATTTTAGGTGGGCTGCGGTCTACTTGCACTTATGTGGGTGCACATCGTTTAAAAGAATTGTCTAAGCGAACGACATTCATACGTGTCACCAACCAAATCAATGATGTGTTTGTTCCATTTGATGTGGATAAAAAATAGCTAATACAAGCAGACACCATTTCGAGCATTTTTGAATAAAAAATACTCTGTTTTAATTTTATAGTTGAATCACTACGCAAGATGAACTATGCTGCTCGCATAAATTTAAGAGGAGTGTATTAACTATGTTTAAGAAAATCATTGTAGCGTCAGCGATTGCGCTAGTTGCAGCAAGTACTTCATTTGCAGATGCAGCGCCATATATTGGTGCAGGCATTGGTATTGTGAATAACACCAACACAGTGACTGCAAATGGCTCGAGTTTTACAGGTGGCGCCTATCGTGGCATCCCTTTAAATCTATCTTTGGGATACGGCGGTTCTATTGGACAGAGTGCTTACCTAGGTGGTGAAGTATTTGGCACGGTAGGTACAGCTAATATTTCCGCTAATACTCAGTTAAAAACATCTTATGGTTATGGCGCCAGTATTTTGCCGGGTTTGATTATTGCAGATCGTACGATGGTTTTTGCTCGACTTGGCGTGATTGAGTCACACTTCCAAACTAACAATGATTCGCGTGTTGGCGGCGAGTTCGGTTTGGGATCACAAATTGCATTGACACAACAGATCGATATTCGCGGTGAATATGATTTTGTTGCTTATGAAGCTAAAAATGAAACATCAGGCGCTGCAACTTCTTCCGTTGCCCCTCGCTCTGATCAATTCAACCTTGGATTAATCTATAAATTTGAGTAGGTTTAGCTAGAGAGAGCGTGTGTCATCCTAGCGAAAGCACTACATCAGGTTATCCTTAGCGCACGCGGGGAATCGTTTTATGTAGAGAGGTTCCTGCTTTCGCGGGACTGACGCATTGTTTGAGCATGCATACATGATGCATGCAACAATAGGAGCATGTGATGCCCTATATTATCCTTGATCGTGATGGTGTGATTAATTACGAATCAGTTGAATATATTAAATCTCCTAATGAATGGATTCCTATCCCAGGTAGTCTACAGGCGATTGCTGCTTTGAACAGAGCGGGTTTTCACATTTTTATTGTAACGAATCAATCGGGTGTTGGGAGAGGGTATTACGATCTCGCTATGCTTGATTGCATTCATGAAAAATTAGTGTCGGAACTTGCTGCACATGGCGGTATGGTCGATGAGATTTTTTTCTGCCCCCATCATCCAGAAGATAAATGCACCTGTCGCAAGCCTGAACCCGGCCTCATTTATCAACTTCAAGCAAAATATAATGTCCCGCTTGCTGAAACTTATTTTATTGGCGATAGCGTAGCTGATATAAAAGCCGCACAACGTGCTGGCTGTCGACCGATTTTGGTATTAACCGGCAATGGGAAGAACACACTCAATGCACACCCTGAGTTTTTGAGTATCCCGCGCTTTGTGGATTTAAGCGAAGCAGCGAATGCGCTGTTGTCATCCTTTTTGTCTTGATAAAAATTAATTCTGGACAAAAAGAAATATTTTCGGCAGGATAACGAGGTGTTATCTCAGAAACAAATTTGTCTCATTTCTCTTAACACGTTCCGGATGTAGGGTGTGCTATAGAACGAAGGAAGGATCATGTTATGTTTTGGAGAAGCCAGAATAAACTTATCCTGATAGGGTTTGCTACAACGTTATGTCTTATTTCATCACCCGCTTTTGCTTACATAGACCCTGGGATGGGGAGTATGTGGATTCAGTCCATGTTAGCTTTAACCGCGGGCTTTGGCGTTGCTTTTAAAATGTATTGGCAGAGAGTTAAGTTGTTTATATTTGGAAATAAAAAAAAGCCTAGCTCAGAAAGATCAGATAAAAATCATCAAGAAAACATTACATAGCGTAGCACATCTTCAATGAATCTAATACATGGAAGACGACATCCCGCCTCTTTTCGTGATTCAACAGGAACAGTATTTGATATTAATGGGCGTATTGTACGGGGGCTCTCATCTGAAGGAGCGCAACGTTACTTTAATTTAAAGCAATCAGGATTACTCCAAGAGCTTGAACAAGCTGACAGAATCATCGTTAGTAAAGATATTGGCTTAATGGATTTAAGTCCAAAATATATTCATTACTTGGAACACGAACTAATCCCATATATATCTTATCCATACGAATGGCCTTTTTTGCTTCTCAAAGATGCTGCGTTGTTGCATCTATCAATACAGATACAATCTCTTGAGCGGGATATTGTCTTATCTGATGCGAGTGCTTATAACATTCAATTTAAAGGTGTCTCTCCCATCTTTATTGATGTGCTCTCTTTTCGACCTTACAAAGAAGGGGAATTATGGGGAGGTCATCGCCAATTTTGTGAGCAGTTTTTAAATCCTCTTTTATTACATGCTATAATAGGTGTTCCTTATCAAGCGTGGTACCGAGGTAGTTTAGAAGGCATTCCAACAGAATTATTAGCAAACCTGCTACCTTTGAAAAGCTGGTTTTCTGCTAGATCATTGGCACATGTGTTGCTTCCAGCATGGTCTCAAAAAAAATTCGCGGATAAGAGAAAAAATAAAGCAATACAAAAAATTAAAAATGCAACAATACCCAAAGCGGTTTATAAAAGTTTTTTGTCTCAATTACATCGATGGATAGAAAGCCTGAGTCCTAAAAAAAACCAAACTGCTTGGGGAAATTACTCTGAAACGCGAACATATCAATCTCAAGAGCTCATAGCGAAAAAAGATTTTATTACGGAGTTTGTATCTAAAACATCTCCGACTTTACTCTGGGATTTGGGTTGTAATGATGGGGAATTTGCTGAGCTCGCTTTGCAAAACGGCGCGGAGGTTGTTGTTGGATTTGATGTTGATTTAGGTGCATTGGAAAAAGCTGTTTTCAGGGCAAAAGAAAAAAAATTAAATTTTTTGCCGCTATATCAGCAAATAACTAATTCAAGTCCCAAGCAAGGATGGTTGCTAACCGAGCGTTCTTCAATCACTGATCGCGGCTCTCCAGAATCAATCATTGCATTGGCGTTTATTCATCACTTAGCAATAGGTCATAATATTCCATTGTCTGAAGTGATAGCATGGCTTGTTCATCTGGCTCCGAATGGAGTCGTTGAATTTGTTCAAAAAACTGATCCGACCATTCAGCAAATGTTAGCGTTGAAAGGGGATATTTTTCCTGATTACAATGAAGAGTATTTTTTAAAATTATTACATGAAAAAACGACTATCATTAAAAGCCGTACCATTTCCGAAACAGGACGTAGTCTATATTGGTATGAGCGAAAAACATAAGCATGGGGGGTGATACTTGCGGTTAAAATTATGTGCTAAAGCAGCTCCGGCAAGCTTCTTGCTGGTTGGTAATTTATTTTTATTTCAACCGGCATTTCTGTACTGGGGTAACCAAAGTTTTCTAACCTATAATTTAGGCAATATTTTAATGTGGTTATTGCCAGGATTTTTAATAGCTTTGAGCTTGTTACTATTTCTCGCAAGCAGTATACCAATACGTTGGCAAAGATCGTATATTGCTATTTTAACAGGAATCACATTTTCCATGTGGATTGCTGCGTTATTTAGTGGTGACCTAGGTCAATTAGATGGAAAACAAGTGGTCGTTAGTAGTGATGCCAGAAGTATTTTGATTAATGCCATACTGCTATTTTGTGTGATCGGATTAAGCGCCATCATAGCTTATTATCATACAAAGCTGACAAACTATTTTCTGATTTTAATCAGCGTTATGTTCGCTTTTTTTACTGTATGGGTTATCATCGCTGCTCACAAATCGACTGTAAATAGTTGGGAAAAATTAGAAAGTGAACTGCTGGCATTTTCAAAAGATAAAAATATTTTACTGATAGTGCTTGATACATTTCAATCGGATTTTTTTCAAGAAATACTTGCAAAAAAAACATCATTAGGATCAAAATTTCCAGGTTTTATCTATTTTCCAGATGCGGTTAGTGCAGCTGGCGGAACTTATTTATCGATACCTACTATTCATTCAGGCCAAGTTTATAAATCTGGGCAACCGG
>MGYE01000055.1:1707-7232 GCA_001801625.1 Gammaproteobacteria bacterium RIFCSPHIGHO2_12_FULL_42_10 | reverse complement strand
GTGCCTCAAGCTTCCTCTCATGTACCTTCAGCTGCTGCCCGGGTGTTTGGTAGTCAGAAAGCTTTGTCTGCAATGGCATCGATGATTTAGGGATGCTCCTTAATACTGCTTGATCAAAGATTAATGTGTTGCGTTGCAGTATACGGGAGTCGCTGTGCGGTGGTGAGGTTGCTAGTGCGTTCCACTGCTGCATCAAGAGTCTGATCTCTTGTGGTGTTGCCCATCTGGAGCCATATTGTGCTATATTTTTTTCAAGTTTGGCTGGGGTTTTGGCTTGACTGTGATCTTGTGAAGAGGCATTGCAGTGATATATTTGTGGACTGCACTCACTATCATCAAACATAGAAGAAACAACCGGATCATCGTCCTTCTCATTTTCTATAAATCGAATGCCAGCACGTAAATAATATTCACTGACATTGATCGTTTCGTCTTTTGCGGTTTTGAAGATCAGTTTTTTTAGGAAAGGCGTATAGGAGAGCCAGAGTATCACTTCTTCTATGAGATAATCTTTCTTGGAATCTTTTGGGATCACGCCAGATATTAACAGTGCCACCACATGCATGGCGGTGTATTCCCCTATCAACGCTGCTTTATCGATTGAGTGGTTGCTCTTTTTAAGCATCGCTTCTATTTGTTCTTCGTAATGATGACAAATCGCATTAATCAAGACGCGTGATTTATTGGCAGCGCTTCTTTGATCAGCAAAACAACGTGAAAATGAGGCGCTGAATGGATTAGTGGGTTGTTTTGCTTTTCACTGGCAATAGCAGCAACCCGCCGATTATAAAAAATATGAGTACCGTGAGCATACCAACACGTTGACTATTAAATAATAATGTCATGCTGCCTAAAATCCAAGGACCGAGAAATGCGGTGACCCTGCCAGAGAGTGCGTACAAACCAAACATTTCTGTGGATGTAGCTTGCTTCCTAATTAAGTGCACCATGAGCGAGCGGCTGGCAGATTGTGTCGGGCCTACAAACAGACTTAAAAATAAACTACTGATCCAAAATAGCCATTTTGAATGTAAAAAAATAACAGGGATACCGAGTCCCGTTAGGCAGATCAGTGAGATGAGTATCGTTTGTTTTGATCCCATGAAATCATCCAGCCAGCCTAACAAAATGGCGCCGATGCCCGCTGTGATATTCATGGTAATACCAAAGAGCAATACTTCTTGAAATGTTAGATGATAAGTATTGGCTGCATAAATACCGCCGAATGCAAATAAAGTATTAAGCCCATCTGTGTAAATCATATGCGCAATTAAATACAGCAATATATTTTTTTCTTGCGGTAATTTTTTTAGCGTTGACATTAATTCTGTCCACCCAGACCTGACTGCTCGAGAGATTGGCAATGTTTTGCTGTCAATGTTGGGTGCAAGGAAAAATAACGGTAGAGAAAATAGAGCAAACCATAGCGCAACAAAGGGCCCGCAGATACGAATTTGTGCAGAATGTTGTGTGGAAAGCCAGTGCGGTGGAAATTTAAAAAATAATACAAATACGATAGAGAGCGCGACAATGCCACCGAGATAGCCAGTACCCCATCCAATGCCTGAGAGACGACCGACATGAGATTTTGGAACGATTTGCGGTAGGTAGGCGTTATAAAATACCATTGATACTTCAAATCCTATTGTACCAATCACAACGGCAGTCAATGTGAAGTAGGTTGCGCTGACTGCGGGATAAGCAAACCATAACGAAGCGGTGCTCATGATGCAGAGTGCCGTTAAACATAATAACCATTTGAGATGATGTCCGCTGTAATCAGCAATGGCTCCAAATAAAGGACTGAATACTGCAATGATGGCGCCTGCAATGGCTGTCGCGTTGGCCCATTGATAGGTGCCCATAATTTTGTTAGGAGCAATCGTCGTTGTGAAATAAGTTGCAAAAATAAAGGTGGTTACAATGATTGGGAACGAAGCTGCCGCCCAATCATACAAACACCAGGCGATGATCGATGGCCATTTGATTGGAAAGGTGTTGTTAAGGTCGTACATTATTGACCACAATAAAGTCTAGCGTTGCTTCGCCGCAAGTTTTTGCGATTTCAGTGCGCACGACATCGCGAAAATGAATGACATCTTGCCATGCTTTACCAGGCGGTAAGATGGGCTTCCCGATGGTGACAGTGATTTTATTGGGTTTCATTAATTTGTCGTGATCGCGGAGAATATCGCGTGTACCTGAGAGCGCAATGGGACAAATAGCGGTGTTTGTTTCAACGGCCATCTTGAAAGCGCCTAATTTAAATGGACGCAAACCTGAAGTGTAGCCAAACGTGCCTTCTGGAAAAATTAAAACAGAATCGCCTGCTTTTAATGCCTGTTCAATGGTTGTGGTATCTTCGATGCCTTTTGATAAATCCATACGATCGATCGGCAAGCCGTTTAGTTTTCTGATAAATGCCCCGAAAATAGATGATTGCCATAATTCTTTTTTGGCAATAAACCGGGTGCGTGGTGGCAAGAGCGCAAGCATGACAACGGCATCAAGATAGCTAGCATGGTTGGACGCGAAGATAACGGGCGATTCCTGCGTTAGGTAATGCGCATGGGTGACTTTCATGCGCCAGAAAGCTGCACTGATACAAAATTTTGCCCATAGACGCATGGCTTTTGAAAATAATTTGGGTGGCGCAAATAAGACAAAGGCGTAGATGATTGGAAAGGTGAGGAGGGCGATGAGCGCAATGTATACTGTGTAGATAAATTGATAGAGTGTGCTCACCCCATCAGCGCCATTTTTTAACAAGGCCAGTCCGCCTAATCTCACTATCTGCAACCAAGTCGGTGCGGGGCGCTTGCCAAGTCGTTCTGCAAGATAGAGTGCTTTGCATTGTGCGCGTTGCAGTTTGCCACTAGATGTTTTGGGAATAATTTGTGGCGCAACTAAAACGACCTGATCGGGTGTCATGGTGAGTGCATCGGATGTTTTCTGTTTGATTTGGCTGATGATAGCGGCGCGTTTTGTTTTGTCCTTTTCTTTGGTTTCTGCAATCACAATTAATTGTTCCGTGCCACGCGTATGATCTGATACACCGAAGGCAACAACACAGCCTGATCGTACATCTGTTACGGTGGCAACGACCTCTTCAATTTCTGCAGGATAAATATTGCGACCTGCTTTAATGATTAAATCTTTTTTTCTGCCAGTAATATACAGGTCACCTGCGACTTGATAAGCGAGATCTCCCGAATCTAACCAGCCATCATGGTATATCGCGTCCGTTGCGGCAGGATTTCGATAGTAACTTTGCATACTAGATGGTCCGCGAAATTGCAAGGAGCCTACGTGACGGTCAGGCAATATCTGATTTGCTTCATTGACTATTTTTACTTCGTGTTCAGGAATGGGGTGACCACAATTGACGAAAGCTAGCGCATGTGCTGCGGTAGAAGGTATGGCGAGTTGGTTTTCTTCAAATTGCATTTGATCAATATAATCAACAACCACACCTTGTCCCATTGAAGGAATGGAGAGCGCAACAGTCGATTCTGCTAAACCATAAACGGGCGTGAGTGCTGTGCGTTTGAAGCCATAGGGCTCAAATTTGTTTGCAAAGGCCTCTAGTGTTTTTGCATACACTTTCTCTGCACCATTAGCGGCCATACGCCAGGCGCTTAAATCGAGTCCGTCAATGATTTCTGGGTCAATTTTTTTTGTGCATAATTCGTATGCAAAGTTGGGCGCACCCGATAACGTTCCGCGATGACGATGCATCATCCATAGCCATCGCTCAGGATGATTCAAAAAAGAAAATGGCGTCATGAGAATTAAGGGAACGCCATGGTAAATGCTGCCTAACCACATGCCAATTAAACCCATATCATGGTAAAGCGGCAGCCAGCTGACCGCGATATCTTCAGGGGTGATATTGATTGCTTTGCCATATGCTCGAATATTGGATAATAAATTATGATGTGAAAGCAGCACGCCTTTTGGATCGTTCGTACTGCCCGAAGTGTATTGTATAAGCGCAAAATGGTTGTCTTTAACTGGATAAATGTCTGTGGTCGGTGCGTCTTTTAATAAAGCATGTGGTGTGGTGATATGTTTTAAATGAGGTACGAAGCTTTTGAGTATGTGGCCGAGTTTAGTGATCTCGTTAAATGTAATCAGAATACGTATTTGTGCATTATTTAAAATGCGCGCTTCCGTTTTTGCATAGGCTTCAAGCTGGTGCATGCGAAATGGGGGATAAAGTGGAACGGGGATACCGCCTGCAAATAACGTACCAAAAAAAACGTAGAAAAATTCAAGGGACGTGGGCTGCATGATGCCAACCGCCTCTCCTTCATGCAGATCAAGTGCGCGTAAGTGATTTGCAACGCGTTGAGATTTTTTATAAAGCTCGCCGTAAGTCAGTATGACTTCACCGCCACCTTCTTCTTGTTGAAAGTAAATATGCGGTTTTTCCGGTGCTAGGCTTGCATAAAGCTGCAATATCTCTATCAATGTGCTAGCGCGTGCAGGATCGACGGTAGTGGTCATGCTGTGCGAGGCATGATGGAGGGGTTCGTTGAGTGAAGAAGCAGTTGGTTTAGTTGATTCAATATAATTGGCTATTTCACCTAATGTATCAACGGTTGTCAATAAACGATCCGGCATGGTGATGTGAAATTGTTTTTCGACACGATGAAATAATTCAGCACGGCCGAGACTATCGATACCCAGGTGTCTTGATAATGAATCTGTTAATTCAATAGGACGTGCAAGTGATGTGCCCGATTCAGTTAATAATTGTATCGCAATAGTCAATAATTTCTTTTCTGCTTCTTTTTGCAGGAGAGCCTGTGTCATGTTGTTGTACTCAGCATTAAACGAGAAACGTGCTTGGTTCGACACAGTAATGACGAAAGTAGCATCGTTTTGATATAAGGTAGGTTATTTAAACCTAACATGCCTAAAGATGACAAGTGTTTCAGTGTGGATTCGCGTTTAGCAAGCCATGTCGGCAGCCAACAAGAAAGACGTAGATTGAGATTGATATTGGACTGGATGCGTTTGCTGATTGCATGTAGATCAATAGATGCGTCTCTTGCACTGTCAGCAATGGCTGCAATCTCACTGAAGGCAATATTTAATCCCTGAGCGAAGATAGGATGAAGGGTGTGTGCAGCATTGCCAATTAATAATACATTATCTTTATAATTTGTTTTTGCTTGTAAATGCATCAAGGGAAAGGCAGTGCGCTTGCCGACGGCTTGTAGTCGACCGAGTCGATATCCAAATGCGCCTTGCAAGGCTGCCAGGAAGTCTTTATCAGACAGCGCAAGCAAAGTGGTAGCATCGCAACGGTTAGTTGACCAAATCGTTGCACATTCACGATCAGACAAAGGCAGCATTGCAATGGCACCTTGTGCATTCAAACGCTCATAAGCGATATAATGATGCGACCGTTTGATGGTTGTGCGTGTGACGATTGCCAGCTGTTCGTAGTCTATGTGATGCGTTTTGATATTGAGTTGCTCGCGTACTGTAGAATGTGTGCCGTCTGCGCCAATGAG
>MGYE01000055.1:0-1699 GCA_001801625.1 Gammaproteobacteria bacterium RIFCSPHIGHO2_12_FULL_42_10 | reverse complement strand
AGAAGCAGGATATTGCGTGATGTGTGATAAAGCACTGAGCGCGTCTTGTAGTGCGATTTCAATAGAGTAGGCCGGTAATACATAGCCTAAGGTAGGTAGCGAGAGGTCCTCTCGTGTTAAACAGAGCGCGCCAAATCGTCCTTGATAAGAAGCATGTATGGCGTGAATCGGTTCTGCGAATTTTTTTAGGTCACACCATAACCCAATATTTTCTAATAAATGTATACTGCTGACAGAGAGTGCAAACAAGCGTGCATCGGGGGTATAGGTGGATTTCTCATCAATTAAGGCAATGCGTAAAGACGTTTCTTTGAGTGCGAGCGCTAAACTCATGCCGACAACACCACCGCCTACAATCATGAGATCATAATGCATGAACGATGGTCTCAATCTCATCGGCAGTTTTTGGTAGATGCTGACTCAATACTTCGCATCCTTTCTGCGTGACTACAATATCATCTTCAATGCGTACACCAATATGATGAAAGCGTCGATGTACTGCACTTGGATTAGTAATATAGATGCCAGGTTCAACCGTTAATACCATGCCAGCCTCAAGCATGCGCCACTGATCATTTGTTTTGTAATAACCAACATCGTGCACATCAAGCCCAAGAAAATGGCCTGATCCATGCATATAGAAAGGGAGATAGGCTTTTTTATCGATTAAATCGGATGTTTTGCCTTTTAAGATGCCGAGTTCTTTTAAGCCTTCAGTAATGACTGATACAATCACTGTTTGAATTCTGTTCCAGCGAACATGGGGTTTAATAGCTTGAATACCTGCTAATTGTGCATTTAACACAAGATTATAAATGGCGCGTTGCTCAGGAGAGAAACGGCCATTTACAGGAAAAGTACGCGTAATATCAGCGGCATAATTGTTATACTCAGCGCCTGCATCAATTAATATCAGATCATTTTTTGAAATGATTCGATTGTTATCCGTGTAATGCAGGGTGCAAGCATTTTTACCAGCTGCTACGATATTGCTATAAGCAGGATAGGGTGCACCTTGTCTTTTAAATTCATAGGTTAAGATTGCGTCTAGTTCACATTCATTTATCTTGGGTCGAGCTGCCTCCATGGCGCGCAGATGTGCAAGAGAGGTGATGTCGATGGCATGCTGAATCGTTGCGATCTCAGTTGCGCTTTTAAATACGCGTAGATCATGAATCATGGGTAGGATATCGATAAACATGGTTGGCGTTTTAACAGACGCTTGCTTTTTGTTGTGTAATTTTTTAGTGGTATATGAAAGAGTGCGTTCCAATTGCCTGTCTAAGCCAAATGGATAATAAATTTTATTTCTGTCTGTTAGGAGTTCAGGTAATTTTTCTTCAAATTGCCCGATTGAATAGGCTGCATCGAACAGGTAGTGTTTGCATGCATTATGTTGACCTGTGCGCGGGCCCGTCCATCGCTCTTCTTCCGGGTTGCGGGGTAGATTGAATAAGATGGTTTCTCCATCTTTGTTGTTTGGAAGGAGTGCCATGATGCTCGAAGGTTCATTAAAGCCAGTTAGATAGTAAAAATCACTTTGTTGTCTAAATGGATGAAACGCATCGCCGTTACGTATGATGTCTTTTGCGCCAGATAGCACGACGATACTCGATGAGTCTAGTTGCTTCATGAGGGCTTTGCGACGTTTTGCATACTCAGAGAATGGGATCATAGGGATACCTTTAGGATGTGCTAA
>MGYE01000054.1 GCA_001801625.1 Gammaproteobacteria bacterium RIFCSPHIGHO2_12_FULL_42_10 | reverse complement strand
TAAACAATGCCTGCTCCTACCCAAATCAGACGACCGCAGTCGTGCCATTTTACGACAAATGGAAGTAGATGAAGCCAAGCATCAAACGATGGCAATGGATGCGGGCGCAGCAGTGCTCCCCCGTCTCATTCAAAAAATCATGCGATTGACTGCAAGTGTCATGGTCAAAACAAGCTATTATGTGTAATGGTTTATGGTACCGCTCAAATCTTGACCCCAATTCCCTTATTTAATAATATCAATGCCCAACAAAATAGCGTCACTAAAAACCCAACAATCAGTATAAAACCACTCGCAATACTTAAATCAGTCACATCTAACAGACCATACCGAAAAGTATTTACCATATCAAGCACTGGGTTTATGATCGAAATCGAGCGCCAAAGTGGCGGTAACTGCTTGATGGAATAAAAAACACCGCCCAAATAAGTCAGTGGTGTTAAAACAAAAGTAGGGATGAAAGCGATATCATCAAATCGCCTCGCAAAAATACCATTGATTAAACCACCCAATGAAAAAACAGCCGCCGAAAAGAGTGCCATGCTGACAACAATCAGGGGATGCGCGACTGGAATATGCGTAAAAAGCAGCGCAACACACAACACCAGTCCGCCTACCAACATGCCACGCAATGTGCCTCCCAGCATATAGCCAAGCAAAATAATATAATTAGGCATCGGAGAGACCAGCATCTCTTCAATACTTTTATTGAATTTAGTCGTAAAGAATGAAGAAGCCGTATTGGCATAGGCATTCGTCATAACAGACATTAAAATAAGCCCAGGCGAAATATATTGAATATAGGCATATCCATCAATATGGTGAATCTGCGAACCAATAAATTTACCAAAAATAACAAAATAAAGGGTCATCGTGATCACAGGCGGCAGCAAAGTCTGGGACCAAATACGTAAAAAACGCAGACATTCCTTCCAGAGAAGGGTCTGTAATGAAACCATAGCTAAACGCGATCTGGTAAGAGTTGGCATGGGGTCCTATTCTAATGTCACAGCGCCAATTTGACAATTGCTGTTATGATCAATAAGATATCGACTCCACCGTGAACAGCCGTATCAATACATTAACCTGAGTAAACATAAAAATGAAAAGAACTTATCAACCTAGTGTACTAAAAAAGAAACGTACGCATGGCTTTAGAGCGCGCATGCAAACCAAACAAGGTCGCGCAGTTTTAAGTGCTCGTCGCAGAAAAGGCCGCGCAAGACTTGCTGTATAAACGACGTGTCCCACTCGTTTCGATTAGCCAGAAAACGCGATTTTCAGTTCGTTTTTGATCATCCCCATAAAGTGCGGGGCCAGTGTTTTTACGCATTCTATCGGCCTAATACACTCAATCTTCCAAGATTAGGCATGATGTTTAAAAAACATCATGTCAGACGTGCTGTCGATAGAAACCTACTGAAACGAATCGTTCGCGAGAGTTTTAGGCATCATCAAGACACTTTAGTGGGTCTTGATATTATTGTCTTCAAACAGCCTGGGCGAACGTCTTTAAATAAGCGCGCATTACGAAGTGACAGTGATAGTTTATGGCAAATAATAACCAAATCAACATAAGCACGCCTGATGCCTGCAATAACCCTCTTTTCCCTATGGCGAGAAAAACGCTATTGCAGATAACAGCACTCCAAAAAAGCCTCATCTTCATCATCCACTGTTATCGATACGCAATTGGCGGTTTATTGGGACCTTGTTGCTGCCGTTTTGAGCCAACATGCTCGCTCTATGCGATAAAAGCCATTACACAACATGGCCCCATCAAGGGTATATTACTATCACTTAAACGCCTGCTATCCTGCCATCCCTGGCACCGTGGCGGCTTCAACTTACTTTAAGAGCTCACTATGCAAGAAAAAATCTTACACTTTTTACGTCTCGCACTCTACGCCGCAGCGTTTCTTTTGGCTTTTCTATTGTTTCAACTATGGGAAAAAGAACGTGCTATTACGCCACCATTAATAGAAAATACCGCGCAAATAGCTGCTACCCCCACAGAATTTACCCCTGTCGTCAAATCGCCCGCCCTCGTCGAAAACCAAGCAGCGCTTACCGCACCCACAAAAAATGGCCAGCTCATTACCGTGCATACCAATGTCTTGGAAGTCAAAATTGACACGCTAGGTGGTAACATTGTTGAGTCAAAACTACTCGACTATCCAGCCTCGTTAGGATCAAAAACACCTTTCTTGCTGATGAACGATGATCCAAAAACACGGTATATTGCCGAAAGCGGACTAGAAAGTAACAGCGGACCTGATACTGCAAAAGGCCCCGCACTTTATCAAGCAGCAAGCACACAGTATGTTCTTCCCGGTAATCAAACCGACCTCATCGTCAAGCTTACCTGGCAACAAAATGGCATACATATCGCCAAGCTATTCACCTTTTCACGAGATAGCTATGAAGTCCGTGTCGCCTATACCATCGCGAATCAATCGACTGTGCCATGGCAAGGCAATCTATTCACACAGCTTTTACGTACCGATGCGCCCACAAAAAATCAAAGTGGCATCGTCAATTTGGCCACCTATTTTGGCGCGGCTGTTTCCAGTCCCGAGAAACCATTTAACAAAATCACTTTTAAATCGATGCTTGATAATCCTTTAAATGTCGAATCGCGCGATGGCTGGGCCGCGATGATTCAACATTACTTTATCACTGCTTGGATCCCTCCACAGCATGCGGTCTCTAATTACTACTCTAAAGCTTTGCCAAATGGACTCTATGTCATTGGCATGACAAGCGCGCCGATTGTTGTTGCACCTTCTACAACATACACAACAGAAACTAAACTCTACACAGGCCCTGCCATTGAAAATCTTCTAGAAAAAGCAGCGCCAGCGCTAAAACTGACTATCGATTATGGATGGTTTTGGTTTATATCAGATATTATTTTTTGGATGATGCAAAAAATATATGATCTATTTGGTAACTGGGGTGTCTCAATTATTCTCGTCACGCTCATCATTAAGCTGCTTTTTTATAAGCTCTCTGACAAAAGTTATCGCTCAATGAGCAAACTGAAAAAATTACAACCACGCATTGAAGCCTTAAAAGAACGCTGTGGCAACGATAAACAAAAATATACGCAAGCAACGCTTGATTTGTATCGTCAAGAAAAAGTCAATCCAATGGGTGGTTGTTTACCTGTTCTCATTCAAATACCTGTTTTCATCGCGCTTTATTGGGTATTGGTAGAAAACGTTCAACTAAGACAAGCGCCATTTATTTTTTGGATTCATGATCTTTCTATCGCAGATCCCTACTATGTGCTACCTGTTCTCATGGGTCTTGCCATGTTTGCACAACAACGTTTAAACCCGCCACCACCTGATCCCATGCAAGCTAAAGTCATGATGTTTATGCCGCTGATGTTCACATTCTTATTTGCAAATTTTCCGGCAGGACTCATGCTCTATTGGTTCGTCAACACAGCCCTGTCATTTTCACAACAGTGGTTTATCATGCATAGAATCAACAAAGAAACCGATGTTAAGGCCAAATAACATCGATACCATTGTGGCACAAGCCACCCCCTTTGGACGCGGCGGGGTGGCCGTGGTTCGTCTCTCGGGCCCCATCATAAGATCAATCATGCGGGCTTTGTTTGGTTGTGAATTAACTCCAAGACAAGCAACGTATCTCCCCTTTAAAAATTCAAATGGCTGCTTGATTGATCAAGGACTCGCGATATTTTTTGAGGCACCCCATTCATTTACTGGTGAAGATATACTGGAATTACAATGTCACGGCAGTCCTGTTGTCGTTGATCTCTTGCTGCAGCACACACTCTCGCTAGGCGCACGTATTGCACGTCCTGGTGAATTCTCAGAACGTGCATTTCTAAATAGTAAAATCGATCTAACACAAGCAGAAGCTATTGCAGATTTGATAGCAGCGACTGGCACACGAGCAGCACGTCTTGCACTGCAATCACTGCAGGGTGAATTCTCAAAAGCCATTCATGCTATCAACAAAAAAATTATCGCATTACGCACCTATATTGAGGCTATGATTGATTTCTCAGAAGAGGACATTGAACTGATAAGCGATACCGCTATCACAGAACAATTACAGCGAATCATCACGGGCTTAATGCAATTAACGACTGGCGCAAAACAAGGCAGCCTGCTGCGCGAAGGCATTACCGTTGTCATTATGGGCGAACCTAATGTTGGAAAATCCAGCTTATTAAATTGCTTAAGCGAGAAAGAAATCGCTATTGTTACTGAAACACCTGGCACAACACGTGATGTATTGCGAGATACAATATTGATAGCAGGCATCCCAACGCACATCATCGATACAGCAGGCATTCGCGAAAGCGATGATCTGGTCGAACAAGAGGGTATGCGGCGTGCTTATCAAGAAATTGAAAAAGCAGATCTTGTTATACGGGTAACAGATGCAACTACCGACATTCAAAACACGACAATTAACAATACGTGCACTTTGACTATCCTTCTCGAGAAAGCAGGGATTCATCCCGCACCCACACATCAAAATAACTGCCCCATCATCACCATTCGTAACAAAATCGATCTACTGAGCGAATTACCAAGCCTCACGCAACATGAAAATCACATCTGTGTCGCATTGTCTGCAAAAACGGGGGTAGGAGTAGATTTATTAAAGAACGCCATACAGTCTCATGTCGGGCTTCACGCACAAGAAGAAGGTTTATTTTTAGCTCGTCGTCGTCACCTAGATGCTCTATCAAAAACAACCACACATATCACAGATGCTCTCAATCAACTACAAACGACAAGATCAATTGTATTCATTGCGGAAGATTTACGATTAGCACAACAGTCATTAAATGAAATCACCGGAGAATTCACGAGTGACGATTTACTCGGCAGTATTTTTTCTACATTTTGTATCGGAAAATAACAAAAGCCTCGTCGTCCCGCGACCATATCATTACCCATAAGTATGCCCAAATGCGCGTGTAAATGCTTCGCGCGCCCTAATATGCTCATAAAGGTTTCGCAAGCCTTTTATCATTACCCATAAGTATGCCCAAATGCGCGTGTAAATGCTTCGCGCGCCCTAATATGCTCATAAAGGTTTCGCAAGCCTTT
>MGYE01000053.1:2558-7717 GCA_001801625.1 Gammaproteobacteria bacterium RIFCSPHIGHO2_12_FULL_42_10 | reverse complement strand
GTCTCCTGACTCGGCGAATACCTCCCCTTATCATAAAACCGCGACCGTATCCCCTTCTGCACCGCCTCAACAACCCCTTCATCTTCCATCTCAACTCTATCCAACGCCCCACCCGCGCCCTTCCCCAGTTGATCTTCATCCAGCACAAACGATAAAAACGAAACCTTAGTCAATCCCGGCGCTAACGGCTGCACAACATTCACGGAGCAACCCCACGGATAGAAATTCAACATGGTGTTCGGAAAAATCCAGTAATAATAAGCAGCAACTTCCTTGCCGTAATCTGGCGATTCTCGCGGCAAATCGAATGAGAGTTCACCCTTGCCAGACAACGCGAGCTGGAGACTGGAGTAGCGATATAACTCAGTCGTATACGCACCAAAATCCAGTACACTGCGCAGACCTTTGTGCACGAAAGGAATATGCAACGCCTCGAGATAATTTTCACAATATAAAGACCAGTGCGCATTCACCATATAATCTCGTGAGCGACTGACATCGAAGTGCATTTTTTCAAACGGCAGCCAAAACAGGCGCCGCTTCACTTCACACAGTGCATCGTCTAATGTCATTACAGGTTGAATAGCGGCAAATAAAAAATTGCCTAGTTGCCCGAAAGGAACGTGCGGAAGATGATCGGATGCGGAGGGAAAATTCTTTGCCGCTGCAAACTCCGGCATATGCAAAAACTCGCCGCCGAGATTAAAGCGCCGCCCGTGATAACCACACAAAATATGCGGCACAGTGCATGGTTTATCTAGCAAAATATTGGCGCGATGCGTGCAGACATTACTGAGACAATGTAATTGGCCAGCAGTGTCGCGGGTAAATAATATTGGTTCATCTAGCATGCCGGGTAAGATATTGAATGGTACGACCTGACCAGGTTGTTGCAATGTCTCACTGGAGACACAAAATTGCCAGGTCTTGGCAAATATTTTTTCTTTGGCAGTTTCAAACCAATCCTCGGAAGTATAAAACGACGCAGGTAATGTTGAGGCTTGTGTAATATCGGCATCAACGTGCAAAGTTTCCATGGCTAGCTCCAGTATGTTTCATGCTCACGGACGAATGATAGCACAGACATGCTGACAGGAAGCAAGACCACCTTGCAGATAAGCAACGGATTTGAATTGGTGTTGCTGTAATATTTTGACAGCCGCCTGACTGCGCTGGCCGGAATGACAATAAATAATCACGGGGAGTTCTGGGTTTAATTCATCGAGTCGTTGTGATAATTCGGGTAGAGGGATTAATTTTCCACCTAGGTGACCTACGGCGTGTTCAGCGGGTGACCTTACATCCAGTAAAAGAAAATTTTCATGAAGATGCAGCTTGCGATTAAGTTGTTCAGGTGTAATAGCCTCGTCATTGCAAGTGCGTCGCCCGTAGATACAAATCTGACATTCGGGATCTTGCGTTACTTGATAGCGCTGCAGAGCGAAATCCAGAATGTCTAGTGTAAAAAGTTGACCTGTGCCGTGTCTCTGCAGTTGTAAAATATATTGCAGAATCATATTCGCCTGCATCGTGCCCAGGATGCCGGGCAGCACGCCCAACACACCTGCAGCATTGCAATCAGGCAAAATTGCCACTGCCAGATTTTCAGGAAACATGCAATTGAAACACGGGCCGCTTTTGCCGTGAAAGAACATGCACTGACCGTGGTAACGTGTGATGCCGGCAAATACAAATGGTTTATCTAATTCAACGCAAACCTCATTCACCAGATAACGATTTGCCAGATGATCCGTACAATCTGCCACAATATCGTATTCAGCTATGATTGATCGCACATGATGTGACGCAAATTTTTCTGCATAGATATCAAAACAAATAGACGGATTTAAGTCTTGTAAATTATTTTTTGCGGCAGTCACTTTGAATTTGCCAATGTCATTATGCCGATAAATAATTTGACGCTGCAGATTACTTAACTCTACCACGTCATGATCAATAATTCCGATACGACCAACACCGGCTGCAGTCAGATACTGCAATAACGGCGTACCCAAACCACCCGCGCCTATACACAAAACTTTTGCATTTTTTAATTTTAACTGCCCAGCCGCACCAATTTCTGATAGTGAAATTTGCTTTGCATATCTTGCATAATCATTACTATCAAGCTGCCGCATCATTCACCCGCATCAGTAATTGCTGTGCTGCATTGACAGGATCAGACGCAGCAGTGATTGCAGAAATCAAGGCGACGGCATCGACTCCTGTTGCCATGACAGCATCCAGATTATCAAGATGAATGCCGCCGATAGCCACGATTGGATATTCCAATGTCCTTCGCCATCTTGCCAACGCAGTGATGCCCTGCGGGGCAAAAGCCATGGCCTTGCTGTTGGTATGATAAATTGGGCCGCATGCGATATACGAAGGCTGGCAGGCGTGTGCGCGCGCCACCTCGTAATAACAATGCGTGCTGATTCCCAATCTCAATCCTGCAGCACGGATAGCATTTAAATCTGCACGGGGTAAATCATCTTGTCCCAAATGTACACCGTAAGCACCAAAACGAATGGCTAATTCCCAATAATCGTTGATAAATAATTTTGTATTGTATTTTTTTGCCAGAATAATGGCTTGCTGAATTTCTGATTCCAGTGCCAATCCAGTTTTGTCTTTGATGCGTAATTGCAGTATATTAATGCCTAGCGGCAGCAATTTCTTCAACCAGGCAATGCTGTCAACTACAGGATATAATCCCTGCCGCCATAAACCATCTTGATTAAATTTTTCAGATTGATCTAATAATGGATGAGGTGACACAAACGGCAGATCAATATGATCTTCTGGCGCATGTTTCTCATGCACTAGCAGTGAAACCGCATCATCATTTGCAAGCCTGATGCCGCGATTAACATACATTTTCGCAATCACTAATGCATCTTTGAGATCATGTCCCGCCGCCACATTTGCTGCGATTGCCGACGATAAAACACAACCAGTGCCATGACAATTGCGCTGTAGGCGTTGACTCGATAACCAGCATGATTCACGTCCATTGCTCCAGTAATCCTGGCTAAATTGATCTTCTGCATGGCCGCCTTTAATGAGAACACTGTTCACACCCATATTCAAAATAGCTGATGCCGCTTGCTCTACTTCAGCATGCGATTGTAATTTTCTTTGTAATAATTTCTCTGCTTCATCAATATTTGGCGTGAGTAAATTAATATAGGGAAACAGTGACTGCAAATGCTTAAGATATGCGTCACCCTCACCTTCATATAAATTTTTACCTGAAGATGAAACCAGTAACGGATCCAGCACCACAAATCCTGTATATGTTTTCAAAAAATGTCGAATGATTGGTAACACTGCCAATTGACCTAGCATCCCGATTTTAACGGCCTGCGGCACAGCCTCTGCACATAATGTGTTAATTTGCGCGTCCACCACTGCTGCCGGCAAATAATGTATTGCACTGATAGCGCGTGTGTTTTGTGCGGTGATTGCTGTGACTACTGAACAGCCGCGCGCATCAAAAGCCTGAAATGTTTGTAAATCCGCCTGCACGCCTGCACCGCCGCATGAATCCGAACCTGCTATCGTCCATACCAACTGTTGTTTCATGATGTCTGACTCTGATGCCAAAAAGGAGTATCAATTAATGCAGTACTGGGGTGCGCCACATTGCGCTCTGGCATCAGCCCAGCGTTAAACGCTTCACGTCCTGCATGGATTGCATCGCGAAATGCGCCTGCCATTTGTACGGGATCTCTCGCAAGAGACACGGCAGTATTTAATAACACAGCATCGTAACCCATCTCCATCGCGCGTGCCGCCTGCGATGGTTTACCGATACCTGCATCAATAATTAAAGTGACATCCGGCAATCGTGCACGCAGAGTTTCTAACGCATAGGGATTCATCATGCCCTTACCTGAACCGATAGGTGACGCCCACGGCATTAAAATACGGCAGCCGCTATCGATCAAACGCTGGCACAATACCAGGTCATCCGTGCAGTATGGAAAAACTTCAAAACCATTTTTAACCAGTATCGTTGCTGCTTTGACAAGTTCAAATGGATCGGGTTGTAGATTGTAATCATCACCTATCACCTCCAGCTTGATCCAGTTTGTCTGAAATAATTCTCTGGCAATTTCCGCTGTATTCACAGCATCGCTCGCCTGATGACAACCAGCAGTATTTGGCAACAATTCACAATTTAATTTACGCATTGCCTGCCAAACTAAATTATCAGGTGCACTTCCAGATATCTGTCGTTTTAGCGAAACGGTGATGACATTCGTTGCCGATGCAGTAATTGCATCACACATGACTTGCAGCGACGGATATTGCGCTGTTCCCAATAAAAATCGGCTACTTAGCATTTTGTCAGCCAGTTTCCACATCTTAACCACCTTGCATGGGATGAATGATTTCAACGTGATCGCGATCATTTAATTTGATGTGATCATAAGTGTGTTTTGCGACAAAATTTCGGTTTAAAGTCACTGCATAACAACCATCTGTATAGCCATGATTATTCAGTAATTCTTTAATGGTTTGCGCGTCATCCAGCGTAATTTCCTGGTTGTTTAACCGTACTCTCATCATGCTGCCTGCTCCCATAATTGCAGATATTCAGAATTTTTTACCCCTGAATTAACCCATGCCATTACCTCATGAGCGAGCGCTGGCGCGATCAAAAACCCATGTCTATGCAGACCGTTTATTGAGATCAATCCAGACGCCGCCTGTACTTCGGGGCGATGATGCCGCAGCGTGGGCCGGCATTGTGCTGCCGTTTTGATGATGCGTGCTTCGAGAAAACCAGCATGCATATAATTTGCAGCGGTCAACAATTCAAGCACGGTACGCACTGACACATCAGAATAATCTTCTGCTTCAATTTCACTTGCACCCAGCAAATAAATTCCGTGCGGCCGCGGGACAACATACAATCCATATCGCGGATGCAGAAAACGGATTGGTCGTGAAATGTTGATATCTGGCGCATGCAACCAAACTAGTTCACCGCGCAAACCACGTAAATCTGCAAACACTTTTTTAGCGCCCATACCTCGACAATCGAAAACAAGATCATATGCATCGTAACGATCTTGCAGTTCAATACGCCCTGGCGATAATTGCGTGACCGCTTGCTGAATAAAGTTCACGCCTCTTTCTGACAGATA
>MGYE01000053.1:1872-2483 GCA_001801625.1 Gammaproteobacteria bacterium RIFCSPHIGHO2_12_FULL_42_10 | reverse complement strand
CGCAAGTTCTGGCTCGAGCAATCGTATTGCCGCATCATTGAGATAGTGAATTTCATCAGCCGAATTTAGCTTCGCTGATATCAAATTTACGTATCGCTGCAACTCCTGATCATCTCGCGGATGCGCAAGCAGTAGCGTGCCAGTAGTTTTGAAATAAATATCTTGCTGCAATTGCGCAAGTATTTCTGGCCAGTGTACTGACAATGATGCACGGCCCATGGCGTAAATCATCCAGTCAGATTTTTCCAGCTCAGCAATCGGTGTTAACATTCCCGCTGCCGCTGCACTGCAATTCATACCGTTTGCTTGATCGTACACAGTGACTTCCCATCCCTCATTGACGAGATGATATGCCATTAATTGCCCCATGATGCCAGCACCTGCTATACCTGCTTTCATACTACTGCTGACGCCGCATAAGCTCTGATATCCTGAGTGATTTTCATGGAACAGAATTTTGGGCCGCACATCGAACAAAAATGCGCGACTTTGGCGTTTTCCTGCGGCAGTGTTTCATCGTGAAATGCGCGCGCGGTATCCGGATCAAGTGACAAATTAAATTGGTCTTGCCAGCGAAATTCAAATCGCGCTCTGGATAATGCATCATCGCG
>MGYE01000053.1:0-1855 GCA_001801625.1 Gammaproteobacteria bacterium RIFCSPHIGHO2_12_FULL_42_10 | reverse complement strand
TCTTTGGGTGTCACATAACATAATAATGCGACGCCGTACCATCCCATGATAGCTGCACCGATAGCACTGGTAATATGATCGTAACCAGGCGCGATATCTGTTGCCAGTGGTCCCAGCGTATAAAACGGTGCTTCATGACAATAATCTAATTGCTTCTCCATATTTTCTTTTAGCATATGCATGGGAACATGACCTGGGCCTTCAATCATGACTTGCACATCGTGCTGCCATGCCACTTGTGTTAACTCACCTAATGTTTTTAATTCTGCAAACTGTGCGTCATCATTTGCATCTGCAGTGCATCCCGGTCGTAAGCCGTCACCCAGTGAAAAGCTGACGTCATAACTTCGCATGATTTCACAAATTTCCTGAAAGTGGGTATACAGGAAATTTTCCTGATGATGGGTAATGCACCACTTCGCCATAATCGATCCACCACGTGAGACTATGCCTGTAACACGTTTTGCGGCGAGCGGCACATATCGCAGTAACACGCCGGCGTGAATGGTGAAGTAATCTACGCCCTGCTCTGCCTGCTCGATTAACGTATCGCGAAAGATTTCCCAGGTTAGATCTTCGGCAATACCGCCGGTTTTTTCTAATGCTTGATAAATGGGAACTGTTCCAATGGGAACTGGCGAATTGCGAATAATGAATTCACGGGTTGCATGAATATTTTTGCCTGTGGAGAGATCCATCACAGTGTCTGCGCCCCAGCGTATTGCCCAGATTAATTTTTCCACTTCTTCGGCAATTGATGAGGTGACAGGTGAATTACCAATATTGGCATTCACTTTTGTCAGAAAATTTCGGCCAATCACCATTGGCTCTAATTCAGTGTGACGAATATTTGCCGGGATAATCGCGCGGCCACTTTTAATTTCCTGACAAACAAATTCTGGGGTAATTGGTGATGTTAATTGACGGTTTTGATTCTCACGAATGGCGGCGTATTCCATTTCGGGTGTGATGATATTGCGTCTGGCACTTGCAAGTTGTGTGATGGTGGCACCGGTATTGACAGTTCGCACAGCTGGCAAACCCTTGTGAACATCTATATTTGCTGCTGCATCCGTGTAAATGCCTGAGGTGTCGTATAGATGAAAATGCTCGCCATTCGTTAATGAAATTTCTCGAACTGGGATATTCAGGTTGGGATAAATCTGGCCTTGTTGGTATATTTTGCGTGAGCCGGATAACGGGATTTTTAAGCTTTCTTCCACCTGCATGTAACGCTCCTCATTAGAATGATTTCTACTGGATTGCGTATGAAGATGGGGGTACGGCGATGAATAGATATTCATTGCTGCGCTCACATTCCCTACGCAAGCCTTAGCTTGATCAGGTTCAAAGGGACTCTCTCAGCCTTTTGGGGGCACCCCTAGTGATTTGTCGCAAATTTAATTTGTCTGTGCAGTGGTGTCAAGTATTATAAAAGAGCTTCGTGCCTCGGGGTCCTGTCACGGGGTTATCATTTTCACATGCTCGCAGGCTCCGCGTGTGAAAATGATAACCCCGTGCCACCCCTCTGAGAGCGTGCTCGGTATTTTAGCGGAAGTGGTTATAGCCTGCTTGATCGATTTCGCCTGTGTAGTCTGTTAATTTAATTCCATCATCTTTTGTGATGACACCTATGTGGGTACAAATTAAATTTGCATGGGCTAATTTATTAAGTAACAAATTTTCTTGCTCGGGTGCGACTGTAAAACATAATTCATAATCATCGCCGGCTGTTAGAGCTAATTTTTTTGCGGCATCTATTGATAAATAGTCACGGAGTGTTTTTGAGATTGGAAGGCTATCTGTGATGAGTTCGGCGCCTGTGTGGCTCGCTTCCAGGATGTGCTGCAAGTCT
>MGYE01000052.1:4850-9886 GCA_001801625.1 Gammaproteobacteria bacterium RIFCSPHIGHO2_12_FULL_42_10 | reverse complement strand
CTCGCCAGAATGCTGGGCTATGATGAAATCGCAGAGTTTCTTGAAGAAGCGCAACGCAGCCGTTATCAAAAATTAAAAGAAGCAATACAGCTTGAGGTTCCACAAAAAAATAAGGTGACAGCATTACCTGGAGCGAATATGTTTGCGGTGAATAAGACGCGAGCAACTGAAGATATGCCTGCTTCACAAGGGTTACCATTTACAATGAATTAAGTGTAGTAGTTCCAACTTGATCTGACAGTCACCCATTTTGATGTTATGAATTTACTGTCAGTTCAAGTTGATATTTTCACATAATCAACTGTAAATATTCGCTTGCCGAAACATTCTCTTCACTGCTCTGTAAGCCTTATCAAACTCAGGCAGATTTGCCATTTGCGCAGATAGTCTGGTTTTCCATGTTTTCATCAGGCGCGGTTCTTTCACTTGAAATTCTTTGCTGACTTCTTGTGGCGTTTTGTTCCGATGCGCCAGCTTCGCATGAATTGCAGCTATGCAATCGTCAAGATCAACTGAACCAGTTTCCTCTGTGAGATACCAGATATCATATAAATCACGTGGCTCTGTTCGTGCACGATCATGAAGCGCTACTGTTTTTTCTGCCGCAATTTCATCAAGTGAATATACCAGTATCGTTGCGTGATCAGGAAGATCAGTAAATTCATCGCAACTTTTTAATATGGGCAATTCTTCTGGATCGAAATGAACACATTCGTTGATGGTGATATCTACTTTAATTTCTTTTGGTGTTGATGTGGCGGGAAGCGGCCCTTCATACAAGAGATAGAATGTGTAACTATTTTTGTGGCTGACTGAATCAACACGTGAGAATTGGAATGTAATATTCGATGCTTGCTTTATCTCTTCAAAAGTATGTGGCTGCAACAGCGTGAAGTCGAGGTCTTCTGAAAATCGATAGTCTGCGAAATGACATCTCCGCAAAGCTGTCCCGCCTTTAAATACAAGCTTGTCACGAAGTGGTGTGCGCGCTAATCCTGTTAAAAACCACGCTATGCAATAATCGCGCTCAAGAATATGCTCGGGTATGCGTCTGCCGCCGTTTTTTTTTAATAATCGATTAGATAATTTTGAGAGTTGACTTTGTGGAATCATTCTTATGTTTCTCTTATGGCAAGAAGTTCTTCTTCTGAAATATTCAAATTCAACCGCCACTTTGCTAAATAGCGGCCTTCGGCAGGAAGTTCAGGGTCAAGTAATTGATAGGTGTTAGTGAGTTGTGTCTGCAAAAAGTCCCAATGAATCCGAGAGCCAATCTCGTAAAGTTCCATGAGATAACCAAGCCGCCGAATCACTGCGCCAACATTCAATTTGATTGCATAATCAATAATTTTTTGCGGATCAATCGCCTGATGTTTGATGGAAAATCCTTTCGCAACTTCTGTGAATCCTCCACAGTAAGCTGGCTGCTTTAAGCCATCTAACAACGTGCGTTCCAGATCACTGACGCGTACTTTTTCACTTTTTTCAATCCAGATTTCTGTGATGCCAAACATATCATTTTCTTTACAGCGTAGAAATCGAAATTCCGTACCTTGAATGATGCGCGAGCGAATCATTTTAGGCGAGTTGGTGTAAATAACTAATTGCGGCTGTGTCACCATTTGATGGAGATCGAAGGCAGAACCGTGAGAAAGATAATATTGTTCATTTTTTTCTTTATGACCGCCCAGAGCCAGTTCGCGTGCCACAATATAGGGGTTGCCTAAATATTCCGTTTCAAACCCAAGCTCAAAAGGAATGATGCGAAATACACCAGATTTCAACCGCGAAACGACACCATGATTAACCAGTTGTGAAAGTGCTTTGGCAGCCGGAGCACGATCGCCAAGAATTTCAGCAGCTTCATGAAAATGAAAAACCACACGGTGTTGGCTATAAAGCGTCGCGATCAAGCGGGCTGCCAGAGGGCCTAAAGTTTTTATTGGATTAGAGTTTGAGTGCATATAAACCTCTCTATAGATATATTATGTACTCAAAATATCATTAAATCAATGAAGGGTTATATCCATAGTGCAATATATCCCTATAAAGAGATCAAAACGCACTAATACTATAATCAGAAAGGCTTGAAACTCTGGAGTGCAGCTGGAGTGCAAAATGCGAATATAACAGTCCATAGCAATCCATCACAATCAATAAACGATCGTAGTTAAGTGTTTGTATATTTAGCATTACTTATGGATTGCTATGGAATGGAATGGAATGGAATGCTATTCATTACAAAATCCTATTTGTAATCAGCAGGTCGCTGGTTCGAGTCCCATCGCCAGCTTAACAAAATCAATAAGTTACATCTCACCCCTCAAAATCCAAAAATCCCATGTAGAAGCCATGTAGAACAATTTTGTTATAATTTTCTCATAATTTTCTCACAATTAAGATCCCGTTAACCTTGTTTTGTTAATATTATGACCATTACTAAAATAAACCACAAAACGAGAATTGCCCATGCTCCATATCAACCCCGATAAATGCCTAAAGCAGATACCGCTACGCACTCAAGTGGCGAAAGATTTTGTCGTGCCAGAAGACTGGTTTAACCTTCTGTGTGCAGTGATGGCGGATGATATTCACAAGCTGGCTGGTCAGGCAAAAGTGGATTTTGTTAATCACATGAACCGCCACGCTGGGCCGCAATCTACCTATTCATTAAAGCCACAATTACATGACTCGCTGCGAGTGATTTATGAAACACTGGTTCATCCTGGTGTTGCACCTGACCAAAAATCAGCGCTTGCGATCAAGATCCTGGAAGGCGCGCCGACTTGTTCGCCTGGATTTCATGACCGTTGTAATGAGTCAATTATCAGTCTCTCGCTTCCAAAAAATCTGGATGAATTACTTGCCGTGCAACGTCAGGCGATTGTTAGCCGCGCTGCCAACCAGGCGACGGATGAAGTGCATGCCTACAATCGATTTTTTGTGTTGGCACTAGATGCGGGTTTTGGCGTGTGGCCAATGAATCCGAATGATACTTATCAAGGCTGGGTTTCTGAAGAGACGATCATGGCTGCTCTAAACAAAGCGTTTGCTGATCAGTATGCCGTATTTAATGTGTTGAATGCCTTGCAAGAACAACTAGCACTCTTACTCAAGGACAGGGGTTATACCGGCCGTCGTGAAGCTGGTGGTGGGTATGACCTCTCTTTGATGTCGATCTCATCCTTTGATCAATTGGATACAAAAGCATTAGGCATTAAGCCATGTCTTATAAGAAGCGTGGATGGTGAATATCGACTTTGGGGATATAAGGATGGAAATTGGCAAATTACAAGGTTAGATAATTTTAAGATCCCAGAAGAATGGGAATCGATGGATAAAGTAGTCTTCGTGTCTAAAAATTCTGACATTTTTAATACATTAAAGGATGGTCACGCCCAAGCTGGTTATGCTTATGAGGATTATCAAAAATTCAATAACCAATTCTTGAAAGAGTTTGTCGAGATAAAGTCGGACTATGACCTGTTTTTGTATTCAGAAGATGAAGAAGCACTGGTGCCCAGCGTCCTTGACATAAATTGGTCGAACGTGAAATCAGCTTTGCTGAAAAAAATGCGAGAAGAAGGTTATTTTGTATTTTCATCTGATGAAGCAGCATTGCTGGATGTGATGGAGAGTGAGAAAGCATTTCCGAACTTATCACCTGCAGCATTATCGCTATTTTCAACGCCAAATGAATTGGTGCAAGCATTAGTATTTTTTAAAGAATGGCCTGCGGCTAAAAAAGCAACGTTAGTTCATTATTACCTTGCCAACACCAAACCAGAAGATGAAAAAGCTGTTATTGAAAAACTGGAAAAAGCGCCGGAATTATACCGTGAATTGCTGTCTGATCCAGTCTTGCAAAAAATATTTCTGAGCAAAGCAATAAACGAAAATCGCCTGGACAGGGTGAAGATAGCAATCAGTTGCGGTGCAGATACCAACCTGTGTCTTGTTTCTTTAGTTGAAAAGCAAAATGAAGCAGTCATGCAGTGGCTTGCCAGCGATGCAGCTTTGCGGGCAGTGATAAATCAAGAGACTATGAATGCTATCGCTGACAAGATGGTGCGTTCACCCACAGGACGACAAGTACTGTTAACAGATAAAAGATTGCAAGATATGTGTCCGCAAACGGTAGCGGTCAAACTGGCGATGTGGGTGAAGCGAGCAGAAAAACAAAGAAACGCTGACATTAGAAATGGTTTATTTGTTTTAGCAAATCCTGAAGTAGTCAGGTTCTTGCAGCACGTTATCTATGGCGAACAGGCAGAAGCGGAAGCGATGCTGAATGAGCATGAACATAATCCATGTATGTTAGAAAAATTATTAACAGCAGAAGCCACGGTGACAGATTATTCGAGACGTAGAATTTGTGGCACTGCTTTTCGAATGGCGCTGGGTGCGGTAGATGTTCGTTATCACGACGATGAAGAATGCATGGTTGAAATGCTGCAAAAATGGATGAGAAAACTGCCGGATGGCGAGGCATTAATGACCACACAAATCGTTGAGCAATTCCCGAAAGGTTATGAAGAGCAGGAACGAAAGCGGATAGCGGATGATGAAGCGGCAGTCATCAAGGTATTTGATGCGATTGGCAGATCGGCGAATGACGCGGAATGTGAAGCTGCGCTGCAGGAGTTTGAGAATTATTTAAAGCCTAAGGGTGTGATGAGAACCGGCAAGCATTTCAATGAGAAGCTGCAGGAAAAAGCGTATGAGTTGTATGACGAGAGATATGAAGAATTTGGCAATCGTTGGGATAGCCCTAAAAATCTTTTGGCCTGGCGCAGAGTCAATGGCGGTATTCAGAAATGCTACACAGCGTGCCTTGCACAGGCAGCAAGTCAGGGCATTTATTATATTGTAGATAACGGTGGTGATCCGCTTGAAAAGTTACAGCGTGGTTTAGAACTTCGCAATGATAGGGGCATTTACTTTTACCCTCTTGATAAGAATCCTGCTTCGCGGCTTGGTTTTCATTATGCTATTCCCCATGCGGCGCGCGCGGGGGCGGCGTTGTGTGGGCTGCG
>MGYE01000052.1:3982-4691 GCA_001801625.1 Gammaproteobacteria bacterium RIFCSPHIGHO2_12_FULL_42_10 | reverse complement strand
TGCGATCAACCAATTTAATAATTCGTCGTATTGCCAATCTTCTGCTGTTATTTGCCACCAAAGTACGAAGCGATGAAGGTAGTTTCTGGTCTTTTGGAGAGAGACACCATCGATGACCATCCACTTAATATTCTCGCGTGCTTTGCGCAATGTTCTTGGGTGCGGAACCAGGGCTCCCTCATTACTAAATAGGCAAATCTGATTAAAAGTTGTATTATTCCGCGCTTTAACAATGGGACGAAGCACGGAATGGGCGAACAGATACCTGGATTTATTGATTTTTTTAAGCAAGTGCCCGACCACCGTATAGAAAGACATAAGTTGCATGTGGTGGAGGAAATCCTTCTGGTGGCATTTTGCGGAGTCATTGCCGGTTGTGATGGATGGGATGATAATGAGGGAGCCCTGTATTTAGACCACAATTCCTGGAAAAAAATGAACGCAGCATTCCCGCCTCTTTATTTTATGAGCGAATCAATTGGACCCGAAGGGTCTAATTGTGGTGAATGGTCAAAAATATTGTAAGTAAATACTCAACCACAAGAACAAATTGGCCATATACATGAGAGACTTAGCAGCTTCGTCATCTATCTTTAAGAAATCGTTAACGTAACATCCACAGAAAAGCCTGATAATAACAACATAGTAATAAAAAGAGCAGCATTCTTCCGGAGGATAATCATGTTTGATCGTCCGCAAAAAGAATTTT
>MGYE01000052.1:167-3948 GCA_001801625.1 Gammaproteobacteria bacterium RIFCSPHIGHO2_12_FULL_42_10 | reverse complement strand
TGCCGAAGTATCATTTGGCGAAATTATCGCATTGGCAGGAGATTATTTTGGCGTATATCTGGCACCGATTGCATTGGGTCCATCTGAAAAGGATAAACAGGAACGATTCATGCAAGCGTATCAGGAATTAAAAACCTGCGATCCAGAAAAAATTTATGCCATCACGCGTCATATTTCATACGAAGTTCAGGATAATAACATATTAATCAGGGATATTAATAAGCATATGCTGATGCTGGCGATGCATAATATTGATCACTTCAATGATTATGCTGTTTCCGCATTTAGTGCAGGGTATGAGCTCGCGATGCGAGCAGCGGTGAGGGCTGCAGATGAGTCAGGTGAAAAGACCCAGCAAGAACAATTAGCGTATGCCTATACATTGCTGGCTTATGCCTGCCATTTTATAACAGATCGATTTGCGGCTGGTCACATACGCACACCGCGTATGGAGTTGGATCAAATGTTTGATCCGGAAATAGGTTCAATCTTGGCCTTCTTTCAGCATAATGAAGATGGTGATCTGGGCCTCGAATTACAAAGCGCATCAGTAGATGATCCAACTCTTACTCCGTTTATGGCATATGGTGATGGACATCTATTTGAGGTGAGAGATAGTGAATGTCGTCAGCGTGTGATGAAGGCGGTTCAGGTTGCTGCAGATGAAGTGTATCAGGCATTTGTTAGCAAAAAAGCAATTGCGTTTGAGGATAGTGTTCTTAATCGATTGATTCCAACGGTTACGAATAATAATCACTTGCCGTTATTCAAGATGAATGATGATGGTGAGTTGATGTATCGATTTTATGTCACAGATCCATATAGTGATTGTTATGTGCAGCTTAATCGCATTAGAGCGATTGGTATTATCATGGCAAAAGCCCGCCAGTTTGTTGGAACAGCGATAGGCGATCAAATTGAAATGGCATTGCAGTGGCTGAAAGGAGAAGCGCAAATTGATCAGGGTAATCTGGTAGATCAATCGATTTTTAAGCCGCAGACTGATACTGAAAATAAAGACGTTATGGTCATCAAGATTGGGTCGGATCTGGTAAAACCTTAACGTGTCTCATCAATTGATAGACCAGCTCAATCAATACTTGCATAGCAAGCAGAGAGATTTTCTGCTGCAGGGCGGCTACTGTCATGGTCTGACATTGTTGTGGCTGCATGTAATGTCGCAAAAACATGAGTCATGGTTTTATCAGACTGTTGAAAGTATCTTGTCCTGCAAAAATGATTTTTCGGAGATAGAAAATGACGTTGAAAAATTTATTGCACATATCGAGTGGTTGCAGCATTCAAGTCACTATGAATATGCTGTGAACCAGCTCGATGTAAGTGAGTTAACGGGGTTAAATCTGGATGGGTCATTGTCTTTTTTAATGCGGCCTGCAGTTATTGATTTGTTGATCAAGTGTGCTGTGCAAGAGAATAAATATATCTGTTTATCCAGTCACGATCATTCGGTTGGGGTGGTATGGCGTGATGGAATAATTTACCTGTTCGATGTTAATTTCTCCGATCTCAAACCAAAGGCATTTCGTAACAATGATGATTTGAAATATGCATTAGTTAAAAGTCTGTATCGACGTGATTATCTTCCTGATGTGAAGTTGCCTCTGCATATGAATGTGTTGTCATGTCAACCGCATACTGATAATAAAGTGAGTGAAATGTATCACTACCTGATTGAAGGACGGGATGATCTGGATGCACCTGGCTTTGAGCGCATGACGAATTTATATCTTGCTTGCGAAAGGGGTGATGAAAAGATGGTGCAGGATTTGTTGCGCAGGAATGTTGATCCAAATAAGCATGTCAAAACCTGGATGCCATTACATGTTGCGGCAGCACATGGCCATCAATCTATAGTAAAAGCACTTATCAAGTTCGGCGCCATAACTGGCGCGAAAACCGATCATGGTTTAACGCCAAAGGACCTCGCCGAGGCCTATCATCATGATGACGTTGTGAAGTTGCTGGGTTGTCATGGGGATCATAGTGCAGGTATTGGCTAAGTGATTAAACAACAAAATGGCAGGATTATTTTCTCTTGTTGCAGACATTGCAAACTCCTTGTAATAAATGAAAAAAGATTCTACCCTGTGAAAAATTTACAAGCAATCATTGGTGCGGAGATTATCATTCTTGGAAACTAATAAATCGTTTTGGCCACACACCAGGATTACTGAACTTTTTAAAATTGCCTTGCCGATTATTCAGGCGCCTATGGCAGGCGGTGCAACAACACCAGAATTAATCGCTGCCGTATCCAATGCGGGTGGCTTAGGCTCTTTAGGCGCGGGTTACATGAGCGCAGATGACATCTACAAAGCAATTGCAAAAATTCGTCAACTAACCCATAAACCTTTTTCTGTTAATCTCTTTATACCTGAAAAGCATGAGGCGACGATTGAGCAAATGCAACGTGCCAGAGAGGCAATTCAAGAATGCTGTCCTGAGTTGCGATTTGAAATAGATAATATCAAGCCACCTTATGCGCCCCCTTTTGAAGAGCAAATGAACGCCATTCTTGAGGAAAAAACACCCATTTTCACTTTTACTTTCGGCATTCCTTCGCAACACTGGATAGAAACTTTCAAGAAAAAAGGCATCCTGTTAATGGGAACCGCGACAACAGTAGAGGAAGCAAAATTACTGGAAGCGAGTGGTATGGATGCGATCGTGGCGCAAGGCCGTGAAGCGGGTGGGCATCGCGGCACTTTTCTTGGCAAAGCAGAAGATGCTTTAATTGACCTTGCTTCGCTAGTTCCATCTATCATTGATAGCGTTAACATTCCTGTGATTGCTGCGGGTGGAATCATGGATGCTAAAGGAATGTTGGCGGCGATAGTATCAGGTGCATCTGCCGTACAAATGGGAACAGCATTTTTAACCTGCACGGAATCTGGCATTCATGCCAATTATAAATCCACTCTGCTAAATACAACGCATGACAATACAATTTTAACGCGAGCATTTTCTGGTAAATTAGCGCGTGGTATCAACAATACGTTTATTTCAAGAATGCAGTCTCATGAAAACGACATTCTTCAATATCCAATACAAAATTCATTAACCAGTGCAATGCGTAAAGAGGCGGCGAGACAAAGTGACACTGATTTCATGTCCATGTGGGCGGGTTCATTCGATTTTTTATGCTCGAATTTATCTGCAACAGAATTCATCAATAAATTAAATCACGAGATGTTGGAGTTAACCGCCAATTTATAAAATGCTTGTTTTTGTTCGCATAGCATTAACATAACAATACAGGCACTGGAGATGATCAGGGAAATAAAGCTGATGGCAAATAAGATTTGATAAGATTTTTGTATACTCATCATGTAAACCATGGCATATCCAAACAGCGCTTGTGTAAATGCGAATGAAAATGTCATCCAGCCCCAGGTGCGCTTATAGTGTGTGATGCCAGATAATTTCATTGAGTAGCTGGAAACGAGGTTGGCAATTCCAGGAGTAAACATCCCAACTAATAATGATGAAAAGAAAAGTGCTGGGATGGAGTGACCAAGAAGTGGAAGTAAAACGCCAAATGATTTGAGAATAAAACTGATTAATAGCGCTTTAGATAAATCAAAATAAGAAGAAAGTGTCGATGTGATAAACGGCCCCATCGCGGCGCCAATACCAAAAATAGCCCAGAAAAACCCGGCTGCGGCCATGGACATGTGAAGTTCCTGATTAATATAAACCACCCAAAATAGTGTGTGAGGTAAATAGGCGACGGCGTTTAAGGCATAGGCTACGAGCAGGC
>MGYE01000052.1:0-147 GCA_001801625.1 Gammaproteobacteria bacterium RIFCSPHIGHO2_12_FULL_42_10 | reverse complement strand
GCGAATGGATGATTGTCGTTGGTTATTGCAGGAGAAGCGGCTGCGTTATTATGTTTTGGTAATGAAACACTCCATTCGTTCCAGGTGAAATAGGTTAGCAGTAAACAAATGATTCCCAGGGTAATCCACGTGGCTTTGAGTCCAACA
>MGYE01000051.1:42251-45708 GCA_001801625.1 Gammaproteobacteria bacterium RIFCSPHIGHO2_12_FULL_42_10 | reverse complement strand
TTTTCACGATCGTAGTCGGAAGTTGTTTCTTTCATGCGTGCTTTCAGCTGTTCAACACGCGCTGAAATGTCTTTTTTGTCGCCTGAACCGCCAACAATGGTGGTGTTGTCTTTGTCGACCAATACGCGCTTTGCTGAGCCTAAGTCTTGTAAAGTGGTGGATTCTAAGGTTCTACCCACTTCTTCGGCAATGACTTGTGCTTTGGTTAAAGCAGCGATATCTTGCAGCATTTCTTTACGACGATCGCCAAAACCAGGCGCTTTTACTGCACAAACACGAACGATACCGCGCATGTGGTTCACAACGAGGGTGGCTAATGCTTCGCCTTCTACATCTTCTGCAATGACTAACAATGGACGACTTGCTTTGGCAACGCCTTCAAGCACAGGCAATAAATCGCGAATGGAAGAGATTTTCTTGTCGGTGATTAAAATGTAGGGGTTGTCTAATTCAGCAGTCATTTTTTGTTGGTTGGTGACAAAGTATGGTGACTGGTAGCCACGATCAAACTTCATCCCTTCGACCCAATCTAATTCATCCAACAAGCTGTTGCCTTCTTCAACCGTGATGACGCCTTCTTGACCGACTTTTTTCATGGCTTCTGAAATAATACGACCCACTTTCTCGTCAGAATTGGCAGAAATCGTACCGACTTGTGCAATGGCCTTTTCGTCTTTGCAAGGAACGGATAATGTTTTGAGGAAATCGACGGCGTGTGCAACGGCTTTGTCGATACCGCGTTTTAAATCCATTGGATCATAGCCGGCAACAACCAACTTGAGTCCTTCGGAGAAAATTTGACGTCCTAAAACGGTGGCAGTTGTGGTACCATCGCCTGCTTCATCAGAAGTATGAGAGGCCACTTCTTTGAGCATTTGTGCGCCCATGTTTTTGAATTTATCTTTGAATTCAATTTCTTTTGCAACGGTGACACCGTCTTTTGTGGAGAGTGGGGCGCCGTATGATTTGTCGATGAGTACGGTGCGGCCACGGGGTCCCATGGTTGCTTGCACGGCATCTGCAAGTGCAATGACGCCTTCAGCCATTTTCTGGCGGGCATCTTCTCCAAATCGTAATTCTTTAGCTGACATAATTTTATCCTCTAGTTAAGAAATAATGTAACTATTCGGTCCGTCATTTTTCTGGATTGCCGCGCCTAGCTAAAAACGCTAGGCTCGCAATGACGACGAGCAGTTACGAAAAATAACAAACAGGTTAGGCTTCGATGACGCCTAAGGCATCTTCTTCGCGCATCACCAGGTATTCTGTGCCTTCGAGCTTAATATTCGTGCCTGCGTATTTGCCGAACAAAATGCGATCGCCGACTGAAATTTGCAAAGGAACAATTTTCCCATCAATGTACTTGCCATTACCGATGGCAATGACGGTGCCTTGCATGGGCTTGTCTTTGTCGCTGGTATCAGGAATAACGATTCCGCCTGCTGTGGTGGTTTCAGCTTCCACAGGTTCGACGACGATTCTATCGGATAGCGGACGAATTTTTGAAGATTTTTTGGTCATATTTACTTCTCCATCAGATATAAAAAATCACTTTCATAAAGGCCGATAATCGGCACTGTCACTTATATAGGGATGTTTGTTGTCATTTCAAGGGGGCAAATGAAAAACTCTCTCAATAGCCCATTCCTTAGCTCACTCCCTCTCCTCCCACAAAAAACGTGGGAGGAGAGGGTTGGGGAGAGGAGGGTAAAATTCCTCTACACGGCACCCACCCATCAATCAGCCTCGCAAGCACTTTAACCGGAAGAAACGCTTTTTGTTTCGTCCAGGCTACCCGCGTACTAGCAGCAATAAAACTTCTTGTTCTTCAATCTTATAAATAATACGAGCAGATTCAATGGTAGCGCTATAAAGGCCGATCATGCCGGTTATTTTGTTGGCGCCTGGGGGGCGAGGGTTCACGGTGAGCGCTTCGATGAGTTGGATGACAGATTTTTGTTGTTTTATTTCTAATGCATGAATTTGTTTTTGTGCGGCACTTGCAATTTTAACTTGATAGGGTGCCATATTTGCGCGATGTTTTTTGATGAATTGTTCTAGCGATAAAGCGCCGTGTTTGCGCACGTGTTTTAAAGTGTCTAAGGCTTCTTCTAGGTCATTTTTGTGTTGAATGTTAAGAAGTGTGAGGACATCTTCATAAGGCACAAGCGCTGCGATTGCTTTATCGCGACGCGTGATGATAATCCGTTCGTTATGTTGTGCCACGCGGTTAACGAGGTCGGCAAAGTTTTCTTTAGCATCGGTGCTTTTAATAGATAACATTGCTACACCAACACGGCTTTTTCAGTTTCCATCGTCTTGTTATATTGACCAAGTGATGCCAGGCTATTTAATTGAGCACGTTTTACGAAAATCATTTGTGCGGCTCGAATGTTGTTATCGGATCCTGCCCAGACTTTCATAGCGGGTTCTTGTAAGGCACGCGCATAAGAAAAACTAAGTGGCCAGATTTTAAAGCCAAGTTGGTTCATCGCATTTAAGTGAGCTGATGCTTCTTCTGCCGTTTGACCGCCTGATAGAAAGTTGATGGTGCGAGTTGTGGCTGGCACCGTTTGACGTAAAACGCGCACCGTTTTCATGGCAACTTCTTCTACGCGTGCCTTTTCAGGACAGGCTTTTCCATTGATGACCATGCTGGGTTTTAAAACGATATGTTCTAGTGCTACATGGTGACGGTGTAGCGCTTTAAAGACTGCGACGAGTACGGCTTCTGTGACTTCTTCGCAGCGCGCAATGGTGTGATCGCCCTCTAATAGTACTTCTGGCTCAACAATAGGGACAATGCCTTCAGTTTGACAGATCGCAGCATAACGCGCCAAGACTTCTGCGTTGGTTTTTAGTGCAAGAGTACTGGGGGTATTGTCAGAAATACGATAAACTGCGCGCCATTTTGCAAAACGTGCGCCTTGTTCTTTGTATTGCGCTAATCTTTCTGGCAGACCATCTAAGCCTTGAGTGACTTGTTCATCTTCAGTATGGGCAAGTGGAATCAAGCCTTTATCTACTTTAATGCCGGGTAATATACCTAATTCGTTGAGTAAGGCTGGAAAAGGGATGCCGCACAGTGCGTTTTGAAAGAGTGTTTCTTCGTATAAAATAACGCCCGCAATATATTGCTCAATATTGGGTGCGCTCATGAGCATGTCGCGGTATTTGCGTCTTGATTCTTCTGTTGCATCGATATGGAGTGCTTGAAAGCGTTTGGTGATAGTCGGTGTGCTTTCGTCTGCCGCAAGGATTCCTTTTCCGGGAGTGGCAAGCAGTGAAGCGGTTGCTTCTAATTCTTTGGTGTAATTTGTCATGAGAGTCGTCCTTAATGTCTGATCGATTATAACCGGAAGTCGTCGGTTGTTAATTGCGCGAAAGAATAACATACTGTGTACCATGGTGACTAGCCCGGATATTTCATCATATAGCGTAACGAGGGCGTGAAAAT
>MGYE01000051.1:37601-42239 GCA_001801625.1 Gammaproteobacteria bacterium RIFCSPHIGHO2_12_FULL_42_10 | reverse complement strand
TTCACGCCCGCAGGTGCTAGTATGATGAAATATCCGGGCTAGGGGGTGTGTTTAGGTCAATACATTCATGGAGGAATGATGTTCAGGAAATCTTCTCAAGAGAAATCTCCACGCGATGGATTTTTGAAAGCGCTGACGCGGCGTATCGCGCATGAAGTACAGAAAGTCTCTCACGATACTTCTCCGCAAGACGATGAATCAATGCGTGTGTCCGTCGCTCTTCTAAAGAAAATTGAGATATTGCAACAATTACAGACGCAGCTTACGGGTCTGATAGACGACCCAGAGAGCGATTGGGGGACACCTATACGAGCAGCGTTGCAGCGTTTTGAAAAAGAAGTGACAGGGTACAAACATTCAAATAGCTATCTGTTAATTTTGAATAGAATGCCTAAAGTGACTGTGATGAAACAGGATTTTCTTCAACATAGTTTTATTGGAGACTCTCATACACCAAAGAGTAGTGTGTCATTAGACAATGAGCGGAGTGTACAGCATGCTGATGCGCCATCTGTACCACATACTATTCATGATGCGATACACTTACGTTCTAAACCTCTTCCGTTGGCTGTGCCTTCGATCGCAAATTTGCATGTACCTACTGGTAGGCCACCATCATTAGATGCGCTGTCTGTTACGGCTAAACCACCCCAACAAACGGGTACGATTGCTTCTGTCATCGAGCCGTCTAATAAGCCCGCCCATGCTCTGCAGTCACCTGTGACAGACAATCATGCAGCACGTTCTGCAGCGCCACAGATTGCGCCAGTTGTGGGCTTGTCACAAGCAATCGCTGAAACGACTATGATGCCACCGCAGCGTGTGTCTGCACACACATCATCATTCCCTACATCTAGTTTGTCTGCTGTTTTTCCGATGACTGTTGATGACATGGTGCGCGAGACAGGCACAGCTGCAACTGTTGCTCATGTAGGTAGATCACAGCAAGAAATGGTGATTCAGCGTAAAATACAAGGTGCGATTGAAGCGCTTAATCGTTTCACAAACAGGTTGGAGAAAGAAATCAAGAATCGATATTTTTCATTTTTAAATCGACTGTTTCCTCTAAAACAGAAAAAAATACGGGCGCTCTGTACACTTGCAACCTTGCTGCAAACACTGCATTACCCTTCGGTAGGTACTGTGGATCAGATAGATCAGCTGAACACGGTTGTGCAGCAACATGTTAAGGAAAATCCAGTGTTGTTGAAGAGTCGTTTTAGTCATCGTACTAGGAATTTATTGACGAATATAATAGCTTATCAGCCTGAAAAGGGTGCATCGGATCCGTTTGGGTTGGATATGGTGCCTATGGAGGGAGCTAGAACGAGGCGATTTGTGTAATCATGTGCTTTGGGTTTGTGGTTTTGATGTGGAATATGACCCTCCTCTCCCCATTCCTCTCCTCCCGCATAGAGCGCGGGAGGAGAGGGTGACTCAATGGCGTGTTTTCGCATCGTAATCCACCCTACTCTGCCAACACAAAATCAATTTGTTGTTGATCTAGGTCGACACGAGCGACTTGTACGGTGATGGGGTCGCCCAGGCGGAAGCGTTTGCCGGCGCGGGTGCCGAGGAGGGTGTGTTTGAGTGGGTCGAAGCGGTAATAGTCATCAGGTAATGCTGAAATATGGATGAGACCTTCGACATAGACTGCGGCGAGTTCAACAAAAACGCCGAAATTCATGACGCCAGAAATCGTTCCTGGGAAAACTTGCCCCACTTTGTCCATCATAAATTCGCACTTTAGCCAATCGTTGACTTCGCGTGTTGCTTCATCGGCGCGTCTTTCTGTTCTTGAACAGTGTTCACCCATTTTGGCAAGTTTTTCCACATTTGTTTCGGGTGGTTCGCCAGACAGAATATGCTTGATTGCGCGATGTACCAATAAATCTGGGTAGCGGCGAATGGGTGAGGTGAAATGCGCATAGGCCTCATAGGCTAATCCAAAGTGTCCTTTGTTATCTGGACCATAGATGGCCTGACTCATGGAGCGTAACAAAACAGTTTGGATTAAGTGCATATCAGGGCGATTTTGAATGCTGCGCATAATGGCTGCATAATCAGCTGGTGCCACTTTATCTTTGTGTTTTGAAAGCGTCATACCCATTTCACTGAGGAAACGTTTTAAGTCCGTGAGTTTGTCTTCCGTTGGCCCTTCATGAATACGATATAAGCCGGGTTGTTTATGTTTTTCTAAATAACGTGCGGCACAGATGTTGGCACACAACATACATTCTTCAATCACGCGATGTGATTCAAAGCGTTCATAGGGGACGATTTTTTCAATTTTACGATCGCGACCAAAAATAATTTTTGTTTCTGGCATATCAAAATCAATCGCGCCACGCTTTTCTCTTGCTTTTCTTAAAACGCGATAGAGATCATAAAGATGTTCTAAATGGGGCACGAGTGTTTTAAATTGTTCACGTAAGCGCGGATCATTTTTCTCCACCATCTTGTGAACATTGTTATAGGTGAGTCGTGCGTGTGATTGAATCACGCCTTCATGGAAGTGGTGCCGTGTGATGCGGCCTTCTTCATTAATGGCCATCTCGCATACCATGACAAGACGTGGTACATGAGGATTTAATGAGCACAATTCATTTGAGAGTGCTTCGGGTAACATCGGGATAACGCGACCTGGAAAATAAACGGAATTGCCGCGGTTTAATGCTTCGGTATCTAAGGCGGTACTGGGGCGCACATAATGCGCAACATCTGCGATGGCAACATAGAGTGTCCATCCACCGCTATCGCGCGGTACACAATAAACAGCATCATCAAAATCTTTTGCATCTTCGCCGTCGATGGTAACAAATGGCAGTTGTTTAAAATCTTTTCTGTTTTTCTGATCTGCTTTCGTGACCTCGGTGGGAAGATCGCCGATTGCTGCTTCAATTTCTGCAGGCCAGAGATAGGGGAGATCGTGATTACGGATGGCGACATGCACTTCCATACCGGGCGCCATGTGATCACCTAATATTTCTGAGATTTCGCCAATGGCTCGTGATTGTTTGGTGGGATATGAGACGATCGTTGTAATGACCATCTGGCCATTCTGCGCTTCTTTTTCGCGACCGACTGGGATAAGAATATCTTGTGTGATGCGTTTATGAACGGGCTCGACATATTGCGCGCCGTCTGCATTATAAAAACGCCCAACGAGCGTTTGCATGTGTCTTTCAAGGATTTCGACAATAATCGCTTCACGTTTGCCGCGTGTATCGATTCCAGAGACGCGCGCAAGTACCGTGTCGCCGTGAAATACCATGCGCATTTGGCGGGGCGTTAAAAATAAATCGTCGCCATTACCTTCCGGCTCAATAAAGCCGAAACCATCTTTATGACCAATTACGCGTCCTCTGATAAGCTCCATGTTGTCGAGTGGTCCGTAGGCATTGCGACGATTACGTAGCAATTGGCCATCTCGTATCATGGCGAGTAAGCGTCTGCGTAGGGCTTCTTCTTCCTCTGCAGTCTCTAAGTTTAATTCGTTTTGGATTTGTTGTTGTGTTGCGGGACGCCCTCTGTCACCTAGATAGGCTAAAATAAATTCTCGACTTGGGATGGGGTTTTGATATTTCTCTGCTTCGCGTGCGGCGTAGGGGTCTTGTTTCGATATTTTCGGTGTAGTCATTGTATAATTTGTAACCTGTTAATTTTATGACAGTGCGTCAAGGTGAATAGACAATAGTAGAGCATCCATGTTATTGGGGGTAGCCGTCAACCTGTTTTTTGAACGGCATTATACCGCAACCATCCCTTTAATATGCGGATGCGCCACGTAATCTACGATTTCAAAGTCATCTATCGTGTAATCAAATAGTGTATCCGGTCGGCACTTGATGCGTAGTTGTGGGAGTGGGTAGGGTGTGCGGGAGAGTTGTAGGGCAACTTGTTCAAAATGATTGGCATAAATATGACAATCGCCGCCAGTCCAGACAAAATCACCTAATCCTAAATTGCATTGATCAGCAACCATCATCGTAAGTAGTGCATAAGAGGCAATATTGAATGGGACGCCTAAAAATGAGTCTGCTGAACGTTGGTAGAGTTGGCAGGAGAGCTGATTGTTTGCAACATAAAATTGAAATAGTAAGTGACAGGGTGGGAGTGCCATGTTGTCGAGCTCGCCTACATTCCAGGCGTTGACGATTAATCGGCGTGAGTCAGAATCTGTTTTGATGCGATGAATCACATCGCTCATTTGATCAATGATGCGCCCATCTGCCGTTTTCCAGGCTCGCCATTGTTTGCCATAAACAGGACCTAGATCGCCATTTTGATCGGCCCATTCATCCCAAATTTTGACTTTATGTTGATTGAGATAAGTGATGTTTGTGTCGCCTTTTAGGAACCAAAAGAGTTCGTGAAAAATACTGGGTAGATGTAATTTTTTGGTGGTCACTAAAGGGAAGCCTTCACTTAAAGGGAAGCGCATTTGGTAGCCGAAGATGCTTGTTGTGCCGACACCAGTGCGATCTGTTTTTTTTGTGCCGTGGGTGAGGATGTGTTGTAGGTAGGTTAGGTATGGTTGCATATTTATTCCCACACCCTCCCCCGGTGGTGGAGGAGGGGATGCTTCGCTGCTCTTATTAGAAGCCAAATGCCGATAATAATCAATGGAATCGATAA
>MGYE01000051.1:25488-37588 GCA_001801625.1 Gammaproteobacteria bacterium RIFCSPHIGHO2_12_FULL_42_10 | reverse complement strand
GTTACAAAACCACCGGCTAAATAGCCCACTTGGGCATCGGGTTCTCGATAAAATTCAACGAAGCATCGGAAGAGGCCATATAGTAAAGCGAATAATCCAGAGACGGCGCCCAGTGGACGTGGTTTGCTGGAATAGATCCATAAAATAACAAATAACAGCACCCCTTCTAGGCCGAATTCGTAGAGTTGTGATGGGTGACGAAGAACATAGCCACCCTGTGGGAAAATCATTGCCCAAGGTACATTCGTTGTTCGGCCCCATAATTCGCCATTGATGAAATTACCAATACGTCCTGCACCTAAGCCAAATGGGATGACAGGCGCAATGAAGTCGGTGAGTGAGAGCCAGGGCTTACCCATTTTTTTTGCACACCAAAGGAGCGCAATGAGGACACCGAGCAAGCCACCGTGAAAAGACATGCCGCCTTGCCAAACTTGGAAAAGTGAGAGAGGGTGCATGATTAATTCATGCCAGCCGTAAAATAACATGTAGCCAATGCGACCGCCTAGAATGACACCCAAGGCAGTTGCAAAAACAATGTCTGATAATTGCGTGGAGGAAAAGCCCTGCGGTGAGGTGTGTGATCGATAAGATAACAATCCCCATCCGCCGAGAAAGCTGATGAGATACATGATGCCATACCAGTAAATAGGCCATGAAAAGAGATGAAAGGCGATGGGATTCATAAAGACTAGGTGAGGCATGGCGGCATCCTGATTGCGACCCCCCTCTCCTCCCGAAAGCGGGAGGAGAGGGCCGGGGAGAGGAGGGTTCAATGACTCAACATACAGAATAGTGCTGTGTTATTTCAAGTGATAAAATTGAGGGGGTGTGCGGCATTTTACCCTCCTCTCCTCAGCCCTCTCCTCCCGTAAAAAGCACGGGAGGAGAGGGGGGTCGCTGCGCTGGAGGATGTTGTTTTGGGTTATCGACCTACTCTGATTAAATTGCCTAGGCCTAGTTTCTCTAGGGCAAGTTCCATATGTCCTCGGATCATGACGGCACTTTCCATGCTGAGTGCTTCGTGTAGTAATTTTGCAGCGCGTTTTTTGGTAACGTGGCGAATAATCCATCTGACACGCGCAATGGATGCGGCATTCATACTCATGGAATCAAATCCAATTGCAAGTAATAACATCACAGCGGTTGGGTCGCTTGCAATTTCACCACAAATACTGACGTGTTTACCTTCTTGGTGTCCACCTTCAACCGTTTGGATGAGGGCGCGCAGGACCGCAGGATGTAGCGTGTCGTAAAGATTTGCAACATGTGGGTTATTGCGGTCAACGGCTAAAATATATTGTGTCAGATCATTGCTGCCAACGGATAAGAAATCGACGCGTTTGGCCAATGCTCTTGCTTGATAAACGGCGGAAGGCACTTCGATCATCACGCCAATTTGCGGCATTTTGATATTGTAGCCTTCTTCACAAACTTCTGTATGCGCTTTACGTAAGAGGCGGGTTGTTTCATCGACTTCTGTGACATCTGTAATCATAGGTAGCATAATGCGCAGATTATCCAATCCATCACTTGCTCGCATCATGGCGCGTACTTGGGATAAAAAGATATCTGGATGGTCGAGTGAAATACGAATGCCGCGCCATCCAAGAAAAGGGTTTTCTTCTTTGAATGGAAAATAGGAAAGAGGTTTATCGCCGCCAATATCAAGTGTTCGCAAGATGACGGGACGTGGCGAAAAAGAAGTGAGGAGTTGACGATAAATGATGCGTTGTTCTTCACTAGAAGGGAAACGGTCGCGCATTTGAAAGGGGATTTCTGTTCGATACAACCCAACACCATCAGCGCCAATGGTGAGTGATGCGCCGAGATCTGCGCCAAGACCCATGTTGACCATCATACTAACGGTATGACCGTCTTTGGTCGTGGCTGGTAGATCGCGAATTTCTTCTAAGGTAGCCTCTAATTTTTCTTCTTCTTGCATAAGGCGGGCGAAATGCGCCGTGAGTGAGTCACTGGGTGAGACATAAATTTGGCCATAATAACCATCTAAAATAATATTTTTATCGCGCAGCTCTTGAAGAGGAATATCGCTTGCGCCCATGATCGTTGGTACTTTCATTGCCCGTGCTAAAATGGCAATGTGTGAGTGGCTGGATCCTTTTTTGGAGACGACTCCTGCAAGAAAGCCTTCTGGAACTTCTGCAAGATCTGTGGGGGTCAGTGTTTCGCCAATGAGGATGGTTTTTTCAGCATAATGCGGGATTGCGCGTTCGTGTTGCTGTAAATAACTTAAGACCCGCAGGCCGAGATCTTTAATGTCTTCCGTGCGTACCTGCATGTATTCATTATCTAGATTTTCTAAATGGTGAACATGGCCCATAATGACATCGCGTAATGCAGCGCCTGCCCATTTGCCTTGTCGAATGTGGTCTGCCACTTCTTTACCAAGATCTGCACTGTCTAAGATGCGTTGATAAACATCAAACAGCGTGCGCTCTTCAGCAGGTAAACTTGGGTAAAGTCTCTCACCTAGCAGGCGTAGATCTTCTCGTACCGCAGAAAAAGCGCTATCTAGGAGTTGAATTTCTGATTCAATATCATCCGGGATGCGATCGGTGATGGCGTCGAAATCAAGTGTTGTATCGATGATCACACCTTGGCCGATGCCAACACCGGGTGCACCGGGTACCCCTGAGTAAATGAGTTCATGGTGTCCAATGGGGGTGTTGATGAGGAAGGTTTGTAATGCATCTCTGACATCAGCATGGGAGATAATGGCTGCTATTTGTGTGCCTAACGTGACTAAAAATGCTTCTTCAGATTCATCGTAACGTTTTGATTCGCCATGCTGAACGATGAGCACGCCTAATACTTGTCGATGATAGATGATGGGGATGCCTAAAAAGGCATGATAAGCATCTTCCTGTGCTTCTGCGACCGATAAGAAATGGGGATGTTCTTTTGCACTATCTAGATTAAGCGGTTCTTCTCTTTCACCAACGAGACCAATTAACCCCTGATTAAGTGGGATGCGAATTTTACCGACTGCTGCTGGATTTAAACCATGCGTTGCAATTAAGACATATTCACCGTGGTTTCTATCTAGCAGAAAGATGGAACATGCTTCAGTATGCAGTGCACGTGCTATTCTCCGGACACCGATGTCTAGTGCCTCTCGGAAATCTTGTGTGCTTGTCATTTCTTGTATTATTTGCCGCAAAACCGTTAACATATTTATCCTAGTCGTTATACCCTAGTACTAATTTAGAAAATTCCTTTAATGCTAGTCCGTAAACGCGTCGTTTGAAGGAAATCACTTGTTTTAATGGATGCCAGTAAGAAACCCATGCCCAAGAATCAAATTCTGGATCGTCATTTGCATTTAAATTAAAGGTGGCATCGGGATGGGTGAGGCGCAACAAAAACCATTTTTGTTTTTGCCCAACACAAAGGGGTTTTTTGTGGTGTCGTCTTAGTCGATGCGGTAGTCGATAGCTGAGCCAATTTTTTGTGGAGGCAATAACCTCAACATCTACCTCATTGAGGCCAATTTCTTCATGTAATTCACGATACATGGTCTGGAGAGGTGTTTCATCTCCCTGCATGCCGCCTTGTGGAAATTGCCAGGCAGGCATACCGATACGTTTGGCGAGAAAGACCTGTTTACGGTGATTGACCAAGATGATGCCGATACCGTATCTAAAGCCTGCTGGGTCGATCACGGTTTTCCCCTATATTAAGATTGATGGCGTCATGGCAGGCCAGATATGGCTGAAGTAGCTCGCAAGACGTCAGTCGATACTGATTTTTATCATGTTATTTTATATTTCTAAAGCATATTATATAGGTCAGGAGAAAAATAATGACGATACGTGTTCTTGTGAATGGGGCCTTTGGTCAAATGGGGCAAATGACGACACAAGCGCTGCTAGCGCACGGTGGTTTTTCGTTGGTTGGCGAGACAGGCCGTACGCATCATTTAGGAACGGCGATCAAAGATAGTGCAGCTGAAGTCGTGATTGATTTTACGTGTGCCGATGCCGTTTTTACTAATACTCGAACCATTCTTTTAGCGGGTGCTCGCCCTGTGATTGGCACGTCTGGCTTAACACTAACTGAAGTGCAGACCTTGCAAGCACTGTGCGCTGAACAAAAATTAGGCGGTATTATTGCACCTAATTTTTCACTTGGCGCGGTGCTTATGATAAAATACGCAGCAGCAATTGTAAAAAATATGCCCCATGTTGCAATTGTTGAAATGCATCATGATGCCAAACCAGACAGTCCATCTGGCACAGCGATCTACAGTGCGGAAATGTTGCAAGCAGCCTGCAAGACTGTGAATGAACCTCTGTCGACGACACATGAGACGATTGCACATGCGCGTGGCGCAATGCACAAACAGGTGCCCATTCATTCAGTGCGTTTACCTGGGGTTCTGGCTAATCAGCAGATTATTTTTGGCAATACCGGCGAAACACTAACGCTTGCTCACAGCAGTATCAGTCGAGATTGTTTTATGCCGGGTGTGCTGCATGCGACTGAAAAAGTCATGGCGCTTGATCGATTGATATATGGGTTAGAGAATATTTTGTAATGATGATGGTGCGTAAGGTTGGTTTTAATTGATGAGATAGGTCATTTTATGAGTCGTACGACGCAGCCCATCGGTATTTTTGATAGCGGAATTGGCGGTTTAACTGTTGCGCATGCTATTGTTAAACATTTACCGCAAGAAAATATTGTTTATTTTGGCGATACTGTCAATTTGCCTTATGGTGATAAATCAGCGTCCGCGATTCAACAATATGCCGTTAAAATCACCGATTTTTTGTTGCAGCAGCCCTGTAAATTAATTTTAATTGCCTGCCATTCCGCATCCGCTGCCGCTTTTCCGCACATTTTGCAGAAAGTGGATGGGCGTGTCCCTGTGATGGATGTCATTGATCCTGTGATTCAATTGCTTAAAGCGCGATATGCTTTGAAACGAATTGGTTTGATTGGAACGCGTCAAACGGTTCATTCGCTTGTTTATCATCAAAAAATAGAAGCCCTTAATTTGGATATTGCCTTGGCGGCGCATGCAACTTATTTGCTGGCACCAGCTATTGAAGAATTTGGCAATCATGAAATGATTGACCATCTACTTAAAATTTATTTGTCGCATCCGACCTTACAAAATATCGATGCGCTTATTCTGGCCTGTACGCATTATCCCATTATTAAAGATAAAATTTTGCAATATTATGATAATCGCATTGATCTCATCGATTCTGCGGCTATTGTAGCGGAAGCTGTTAAGCGTCGTTTGTTGGCAGATGGATTGTTGAGTCAAGCCGCGGGTGGGCGTAAACAATTTTATGTATCGGACTACACGGATACTTTTGCACGACATGCAAAATTGTTTTTTGGAGACGAGATTGTTTTGACTCGGAAGACGTTGTGAGGTTTGCTGTGCGTCATTAATTTTTAAGGAACCACCCCATGCCATTAATCATCGGCGAAAAAGCCCCAGATTTTACCTTACAAACGGACGATGGTACGCCTATTACGTTGAGTCAGTTGCGTCCTAGTAAAGTGGTGCTTTATTTTTATCCAAAAGATAACACGCCAGGATGCACAAAAGAGGCGTGTGATTTTCGTGAGTCGTTTGATGCTTTTAAAGCGACGGGTGCATTGGTATTGGGTATTTCAAAAGATAGCATGCAATCACACGTGCGATTTCGAGCAAAATATCATCTACCTTTTCCATTGTTGGTTGATATTAATGGAGAGGTTTGCAAGTTATATGGTGTGCTTAATGAAAAGAGTTTGTGGGGTAGAATAGGTCTTGGTATTGAGCGCGCTACTTTTTTAATTGATGAAACAGGGTTGATCGCAGCCATTTGGCGCAAAGTGACAGTCAAAGATCATGTGAAGCAGGTATATGATGCACTCATCTAACAACAGCCAACCCATGCGTACGGCGATTACGCCAACTCGGTCAGTCGATTATCCTGAGTGGTATCAGCAGGTCATCAAACATGCAGATCTTGCGGAAATTTCTCCTGTTCGTGGTTGTATGACGATAAAACCATGGGGATATGCGATTTGGGAGCATATGCAGCGTATTATGGATGATGCCTTTAAAGCGATTGGCCACCAGAATGTTTATTTTCCACTTTTAATTCCGTTAAGTTTTATGCAGAAAGAAGCAGAGCATATTGAAGGATTTGCAAAAGAATGTGCGGTTGTGACTCATCATCGCTTGGCAAAAGATGCAGAGGGTAAATTACAACCTGCTAGCCCCTTAGATGAACCTTATATTATTCGCCCAACTTCAGAGACGATTATTGGCGAAGCTTTCTCTAGATGGATTCAGTCTTATCGTGATTTGCCATTGTGTATTAATCAATGGGCGAATATCGTGCGTTGGGAATTGCGAACGCGGATATTTTTGCGTACAACAGAATTTCTCTGGCAAGAAGGCCATACAGCGCATGCGATGGCAGATGAAGCCATGATTGAAGCGCGTCGTATGTTGGATGTATACACAGAGTTTGCAGAAGAAACACTGGCGATGCCCGTGATTCAGGGCGAAAAATCAGCTAGTGAGCGTTTTCCAGGCGCTGTGAATACTTATTGTATTGAAGCGATGATGCAAGATAATAAAGCGTTACAAGCCGGTACATCGCATTTCTTAGGCCAACATTTTTCACGCGGATTTGATATTAAATATTTGAGTCAGGCAGGCATGGAAGAATTTGCATGGACCACTTCGTGGGGAACATCGACGCGTTTAGTGGGTGGATTAATTATGACGCATAGCGATGATGATGGTCTTGTTTTACCGCCAAGAATTGCGCCGTTACATGTTGTGATTTTGCCAATCATTCATAAAGACGTGGATCGCGATAGCATTCTTGCATATTGCGAGCAGCTTAAAGCTGCATTGCAACAAATGACTTACGATAACCGCGCGTTGCGTGTGCAAATTGATATGCGCGATCTTGCAGGTGGCGAAAAAGCATGGCATTGGGTAAAGAAAGGCGTGCCATTTCGTGTTGAAGTGGGTAAGAAAGAAGTTGAAGCGCAGTCATTGTTTGTTGGCGAACGCTGCTTGCCCTATAAAGAACGTTATACACAATCGATGCAAGCATTTGTTGCAACGATTTCCTCGAAGCTCGCAACATTGCAAAAAACATTATTAGAACGTGCGCGCACTAGGCAGATGCAATATACAAAGATCATTACAACGAAGAAAGATTTTTATGATTTCTTTACTGAAGGTGAAGGTGGGTTTGCAGTTGCGCATTGGTGTGGTGATGCGAATATTGAAGCGCAAGTGAAAACGGATTTAAGCGTCACGATTCGTTGCTTACCGTTTGCTATGCAAGGTCAGCCAGGCACATGTATTTTTACAGGTAAGCTGAGTGCACAACCCGCAATTTTCGCAAAAGCATATTAGTATGACCACTGATACCACTATTTTTGGCCTTCACGCGGTTCATGCGCTGATGACGCGACGAGCGAGCGCGGTCAAGCATTTAATGGTGCAGCATGCGACAGAAAGTGAGTTGCTGTCTGACATTTTACATATTGCTAAATCACATCGTATTGCGATTGAATACACATCGCGTCGATCGTTAGATCACTTAACACATGATGGTAATCATCAAGGTGTGCTTGCCTATTGCAAACCACCTCGCATCTACACGGAAGATGATTTAAAAGACTGGCTTGCTAATCTTGGTATCCCACCTTTTTTGTTAATTTTAGATGGCATACAAGATCCACATAATTTGGGTGCTTGTTTTCGTTCTGCAGATGCTGCCGGTGTGCATGCGATTATTGCGCCGAAAGATAAGGCATGTGGGATAACGGAGGTTGTTGCAAAAGTTGCGAGTGGTGCAAGTGAATTTGTACCGTTTTTTCAGGTGACTAATTTAGTGAGGACGATGACGTTTTTAAAAGAAGCGGGCGTGTGGTTTTATGGTGCAGTCGGAGAGGCCACGCAGTCTCTTTATCATACTAAACTTGTAGGACCAATTGGGATTGTGTTGGGGCAAGAGGGAAATGGGTTGCGTCGGTTAACCAGAGAGAGTTGCGATTTTTTAATTCACATTCCGATGCATGGTGCGGTCTCGAGTTTGAATGTTTCAGTTGCAGCTGGCGTCATTTTATTTGAGGCGGTTAGGCAGCGTATGCGGTGATGTGGCTATTTCGACACTTGCTACACGTTAAATCGAAAATGAATGATATCCCCATCTTGTACAGTGTATTCTTTGCCTTCTAGTCGCCATTTTCCTTTTTCTCTTGCGCCTTGTTCACCGCGGTATTGGATGAAATCATGGTAGGCGATGACTTCTGCGGTGATGAAACCGCGTTCAAAGTCTGTATGGATGACGGCTGCCGCTTTAGGGGCTTTAGCATGGTGCGGAATGGTCCAAGCGCGCACCTCTTTTTCACCAGCAGTAAAATAAGTGTCAAGACCGAGCAGTCGATAACCACTTGCAATTAAGCGATCTAGCCCTGATTCGGTAAAGCCCCATTCTTCTAGAAAAAGTGATTTCTCTTCATCGCTTAGTTCGGCCATTTCAGCTTCCATTTGCGCACAGATGACGACAACCTCTGCTTGTTCGCTTTCTGCAATTTGACGAACAGCATCTAGCAAGGGATTTTCGGTAAAGCCATGCTCTGAGACATTGGCAATGTATAAAATCGGTTTCATGGTGAGAAGATGAAGTGTTTGTAAGAACAGGTTCTCTTCTTCGCTAATGGATAAAAGTCGCGCGGCTTTTCCTTCATTTAAGTGCGCTCGCAAGCGTTCAAGACAAGCTTTTTCATCTTGCGCTTTTTTATCACCTACTTTGATGCGCGCGAGACGATCGATGGCGCGTGAAACGGTATCTAGATCAGCCAGGGCTAATTCTGTATTGATGACGGCAATATCGTCAGCAGGATGGATCTTGTCAGAAACATGGATGATATTCGAATCTTCAAAACAACGCACCACGTGTACAATGGCATCTGTTTCGCGGATATGAGATAAAAATTTATTACCCAAGCCTTCGCCGGAAGCCGCACCTTTTACAAGACCTGCAATATCAACAAATTGAACGGTGGCAGGTAAAATGCGTTGTGGTTTTATAATTTCTGCAATTTTTCCAAGTCGTTTATCGGGTACGGGCACAATACCAACATTAGGCTCAATGGTGCAAAAAGGATAATTTTGTGCAGGCACACTTGCTTTAGTGAGACAGTTAAATAAAGTTGATTTGCCGACGTTGGGTAGTCCAACGATGCCGCAGGTTAGAGTCATCAGTCGCTCGCATTTGTAGTATGTAGGAGATGCATAGCTTTTTGTATTTTGCCTTGCATGAGGTAGGGTAGAATATCATATGCTTTTAATAATGCATGGGAAATCATCGCGCGCTCTCTCTTGCTGGGAGGATTCAGCACATAATCTGCAATGTCTTGTTCTGTTTGATGTGGGGGGCGTCCAACACCAATACGTAGTCTGTAGAATTGTTTGGTGTGTAGATGGTTAATGATATCTTTTAATCCATTATGTCCGCCATCGCCACCCTCTAATTTAAGTCTGATCGTTCCGACGGGTAAGTCGATATCATCATGAGCGATGAGTATCATGTTCGGGGTCATTGAGGTGTAGTTCATTATTGCAGAAAGCGAGCGACCACTTAGGTTCATGAAAGTTGTCGGAATGAGTAGATGGCAGATTGCTTGATGTAGTGTAATGGTGCTGTGTAACCCATGGTATTTGGTGTTTTTTTTGAGAGAAGCGTGTGCTGTTTCTGCGATTAATTCAATAAACCATGCACCTGCATTGTGACGTGTTTTTTGGTATTGTTCACCTGGATTAGCAAGTCCTACGATGAGTTTGATCATGATTGTCATCTCGCATGTGCGTCTCTTCAATCATTTCTGGTAGGGTGGATTAGGCGCTTTTTGCCGTAATCCACCGCTTGGGCTAATCCACCTACCTATTCTCAATAATAAACGACTACTTCTTCTTAGAGGCTTTTTCGTTGGCTTTGCTGGCAGCTTCTGCGGCTAATTCTGCAGCACTCTTTTGAGCGATAGCAGGGACTTCAGCCGAGATTGGGATAGCTGTTTCATCTACCGCAGGTTCTTCTTCAATGCGTGGCATGTGGATAGAGACGACTGGTTTGTCATTGTCATGCAGCAAGTCGACTGATTCAACGCCTGCAGGGAGTTTGATATCTGAAATATGTTTGATTTGATTGAGCGTCATTTCAGAAATGTCTAATTCTACAAAAGAAGGCAAGTTAGCAGGCAGACATGATATTTCAATATCACTCATGATGTGCGAGACAATACCGCCGCCTTCACTGACGCCTGGCGCTTTATCGCCACCGATGAAGTGGATTGGAATGTTCATGTGTAATTTTTCATCTTCACGAACGCGCTGAAAATCAATATGTTGAATACGTGGTTTGTAAGGGTGACGACTGACATCTTTTAAAATGACAAACTCTGGCGTGTTATCTACTTTGAGCGTTAAGATGCGTGAGTAAAAAGACTCGTTTTTCAGAGCTTTTGCTAATTTCTTATGATCGAGCATCAGTGCGATGGTGTCTTTTCCACCACCATAGACAACAGCGGGCAGTTTGTCTTCATGACGTAAACGTCGGCTTGCATTTTTCCCGCATTTTTCACGGGGCATGGCTGTTACTTCAAATTGGTTGTCGGTTATCATAGTCATCGTCACTTCCCCTCTTGTCGTGCGTTCGTGGATCTGCCTTACTTCCCTATTAGCAAGGGGGGCAGTTGCAAATTCGGCTATTTTACACGGAATGAGCCAATTTGAAAGCTCATTATTCCACAAACATACGGCTTAAAGATCCTGCGCCGCTGATGCGTCGTATGGCTTCTGCAATCATTTGGCTTAAGCTTAAGGCTCGAATACGTGAGCAGTGTCGTGCTTCTTTATAAAGCGGGATGGTATCGGTGACGATGATCTCGTCTAATACGGAAGAATCGATATTTTCAATCGCTTTGCCTGATAAAACAGGGTGGGTGATGTAGGCAGCCACTTTATTGGCCCCATTTTTCTTTAAAGCCTCTACCGCACGACAGAGTGTGCTGGCAGTATCTACAATATCATCAACGATAATACAATCTCGGCCATTGACGTCACCTATGATATGCATGACTTGTGCTTCGTTTTGTCTGGGGCGTCGTTTGTCGATAATGGCAAGATCGGCACCATGAATACGTTTTGCAATGGCCCTTGCGCGAATAACGCCACCCACATCGGGAGAGACGACCATGACGTTTTGGTAAGCAGAACGGTGGATTTCTTCTAGCATGACTGATGTGCTGTATAGGTTATCTACAGGCATATAAAAAAAGCCTTGTATCTGATCGGCATGCAAATCTACCGTTACCATACGGCTAATACCGACAGCAGCCATCATGTCGGCCACAATTTTTGCAGTGATTGGCACGCGAGCCGAACGGACCCTGCGGTCTTGTCGCGCATAGCCAAAGTACGGGATAACGGCTGTAATGCGAGAAGCTGAGGCGCGACGCAAGGCGTCCGCTAATAAAATGAGTTCCATGAGATGATTATTGGTAGGCGCACAGGTGGACTGTACAATAAAAACATCTCTACCGCGGACATTTTCTTGAATTTCAACCATGGTTTCGCCATCACTAAAGTGACTGACGTTTGCTTTGCCTACTTCAATATTAAGATGGTTGGCAATTTGTTTTGCTAATGCAGGTGTGGCGGTGCCGCTAAAAACCATGATGTCTGTCACGGCATGATTCCTGTATTTTATTCTGGGGTGCTAGGGATCGAACCTAGGAATGCCGGGATCAAAACCCGGTGCCTTACCGCTTGGCTACACCCCAATTATTCTATCATAAACGGAGAGCGTTATTTTGCTCATGTGGGGCTATGAGTGTCAATGGGCAATCGACAGGGATTGGGAAATAACTTGTTTGGTGTTGATTGGAATAGACTGATCGTTTGTGTGTGGCGAGAGCAGTCTTGCTTTCTGGAGAGTGCATAGGACAAGCAGGCTTATTTCGTAAGCGAGCAGCCGGTACAGGCGCATCTCCTAATGTATGTAATATATTCGCTACAGAGCTTGGGGCAGACGATGAC
>MGYE01000051.1:21425-25475 GCA_001801625.1 Gammaproteobacteria bacterium RIFCSPHIGHO2_12_FULL_42_10 | reverse complement strand
CGATACGCGATCGATGACGTTCTATTATTAACAGGCACGCAGATCCTATTACACAGATCACGCCAGTGACAAGCAATGCGATAGAAACAGGCGCTGCGAATAGACCAACGAACCCTGCGATAGCAAAACTTACACCTGCAAGCCCTGCTATGAGCAACAATGAAGCGATGATTAATAACAATCGTGATCTTTTTTTAGAACTAGGATCATCGTCAGTGTCTCTAGGAGAGTTGATGTAAAATGAATAATGTGGTTCAAAGTGTGGTTGTGGTGTCGGTCCGAAGGGATTTCTTCTATGCAGATTGCGGTCAAATTCAGAGCTGGCATCACTGTCCTCATAGCCCTCTTCATCACTGTCATAATCATTGAAGCGAGTCTGTCTAGTGGTTGATGCGGCTGGAGAAGCAGTAGGCGCGGTGGGCATTGTACTGCGATGGTGATCATGCGGTTCGTTCTGTGAGTGGTTGGTTGCAGCAGAGGGTGTGGATTTAGAGTGATTTACTCGACGTTTTTTAAGTTCCTCAAGGGTTAACCGATTAACACGCGCAAAGTGAGTGAGCGCTTCATCTGATAGCAGTTGTAAGGTATCGGCATCATCCACGACTGATGATTCAAATGCTAAAGGGCGGTGCATTGCTAATGACAGCAGGAAATCACTACACGCTGCTTGACCCTCCTGTTCTAGCATTTGATTTAATCTGGCTTTAAATACAGTGCTTTTTAGCCATGCCTCGCCATCTACGCTAATTAAAAATTTTGCTATGAGTGGTATTTCTGTACGATGTAGTTTACTTAAGAATGAGGGTTGCATGAATAATATTAAGCTATTGCCTGGGTTGGGGTTTCCTTCTAAATATCGTAAAGTAAACGCATAAGTGAATCGATCTAATAAAACAGCATTGTGAGTGATGACTTGCTCAAATTGTTCATGGTTAATCTCAAGAATCATTTTAATGATGCATGCATCGCTTAATTGTCTAACCATACTAGCAGAGCTTAAAATGGCGGCTCTTGTGTCGTGGACTGTACGTATTTCGTGCATCCTTAACGCAACTCTCTCCGTACAATGCGCAAGCATTGCGGGATGATTTACATCGGCGGCATGCATTAATGCGATTACGCGTTTGTCTAGCTGTAGAATATCATCTTGCTCAACCTGCGGTGTTAAATAATCTAACCAATCTTGCTCTCTCATCTCGTCCAGTAATCTATTAAGCGCATGTGTGACTGGAGAAGGCTCCGGATCATTTGTAAGAGCTCGATTAATGCAAGCTTCTACCAGGCAAGGTATAGTATAGATATGTGGCAACAACAGTCCCGGCGGATAAAGATCATTCAACAACATCAATCCCTCTACCGAGAGATGCTGGTTCAGCAGCGGATCACATAGAAGATTAATCGCAACATCCATAATCGCAGGGTCAGTAATTTGCGAAGGTTCTAGTCTATGATTGGCACCCGCTCTATACCATAATTCTGCCATTATCCGCATGACAGCAAAGCTAGACTCCATCGCACGATAAGCTTGAATAACGACTTGCTGTTTCACTTGATGTTCTGGTGGAAATTTTAAGAAACTAGCTAGATCGTTACGTACTTCGTTAGGTTTGGGTGGGTTATACTGCGCTACACTTTCTAAAATAAATTGTGCTTTTGTTTTTAGATAAGCTGGTGTGAGAATAGTACCATGCTTTGAATGAAATACAGCATCACGATTAGGAAACAGGGCTTTTAACTCCGTGCTATAAGCACACATGCTCACGACTGCTAGATGAGGAGGCCTGGAACGCAATAGCTGACGTTCTATCAGATAATCTAGCATGTCCTCATCATTAGCAATCGCCCCGAGATATTGCCAAAGCGTACTACCGCCTAATAACTGAAGCTGCTTTTGGATTCGTTTTGCACATACCGTATCGACGCACCGTTTCCATTGCTTGCTGACCAAGCATGCTTCTGTCAGATCATTATCCAGAACGCCTTCCAGAATGCTTACCACCAACTCATCTGGCAGACTTTCTGCGATGCTATCGTTTCTTACATCCATTGCACGCCTCGATACGAACGATAATATTGAATATAATTTGATCTAATATAGCATGATTGTTGTGAATTTAAGAAACTCTGTTCATCATCTTGTTTGAATGTAGCTGCCATCAAGCCAAAGTATGCATCTGCTTGGCGCCCCCTTCCGCACTTCTGGCTGAGTCTTGTGGGTCAGGTGCAGCATGGGCGATTGGCGGCTCAAAACCCGCTTGATTTTGATCAAACATACCAATGTTAGCAACAGAGGCGGGTGGAGAAACGCTACGGGATCGAGCGGGTGGTGCTTGGTTAGTTGGTGGATTTTGCATCCTTTCTGTTGGCGCAGCTTGGGATGCTTGTGGGTTATGTTGAATGCCAGCACGCCTTTCAAGTTCTGCTATTCGTCTTTCTTGCAGTGTGAATGTTGTCTGTGCCGCGCCTAGTGCTGTCTTCAGCTCTCTATAACTCGTTTCAACCGCCTTCACATCTCCTCCCAGCTTGACTATTTTTTTTGCGTCCGCCTCTTGTTTTTCCTCAAGCTGTGCCAGCCTTGTCTCAGATACATCCTGCCTTCCTTTAAGCACTTCAATCCGTTTCCCCTGCGTGAAATAAGTAGACGGTTGTGTTCGCAATGGCATCCATCCCTTATTGATTGTTTCTAATACCGCGCTATCAAAGCGCAACAAATGCTTTTTCAAGACGGGGGCAGCGGGACTGCGCAAAACAGGTTGGGCTATTTTATTCCAGTCTGCGATCAACCATTGTAGTTCTTGCGATGTCGCCCATCGAGAGCCATAGGTTGCTGTATTTTTTGAGAGGCTGATCCGATAACGTTCATCAGATAACGTTGCATTGCAATGATAGGTCTGCGAATCAAGTTCATCTTCACTATTTTTACGGCTATCTAAAAATCGAATGCCGGATTTGGCGTAATGCTCTCCTACATTAATCGACCCGCCCTCTTTATTTTTCAGAATCAGCGTCTCTAAAAATGGTTCATAAGAGAGCCATAGAATCACCGCTTCCATCAGGGAATCCGTTGTCCCATCTTGAGGAATAATGCCTGACATAAAGAGTGTTGCGACATGCATCGCTGTATATTGTCCAATCAGAACGGCTGCAGATGACGTATAGTCGGTCTTCTTAAGCATGGCATTTAATTGCGTTTCGTAATGATGTTGAATGATGTGTGCTAAAGAAGTTATTTTGGTTTCAGCACTTTTTGAACCCCCAAAACAGTTAACAAAATTTTTGGATTTCTCATATTGAGTGCAGCCTCCGAAAAAATGCACGACGCGATCCGTTACGCCACTTGTAAAAGGGTGTGCCGTCGTTACAGCTGCTGTTGCGTGCGCGGCATGATGTGTTAGATGGAGTACTTCTTTCATCATCTCTATCATCACCGGTACATGTTTCATCACACTTGCAAGATGAAGGAGCGCTGCTGCAGGCGGCATTGTCGATAATGCTGCAACCGTAAAATGCGCAACATGTTCTGCCCCGCTTTGTTTCTTCGATGCAATGTTACCACTTGCAATCGCCGAGGCTGCATCATACAAGGCGCCCATCCATCTTTTAAACGACCGCCTAAATACCCTCTCTGCATCTTCTTTGACATCAACCGATCGCATTTCGTCGGGGTGAAAATAAATTTTTTCTAAGCGTACCGTGGCCGCTTGCAGAACAGATTGCGCTTCTTCTTGCAATTGCAACCATGGCCTTTGCTCATGAGCTAACCAACGCGCTACAGAGTCAACATAAAGAACATGTAATTTTTCTACCAAGCGCTCCAATACGTTGATTCGCTGGGCTAAACATAATGCGATATCTTCAATACGGTCGCATGCTGCGATGTCTTTCTCTTGCTCTTCTAGATACTGCAATATCGTATCTTTTAAACTACTGGCGCTTTCAGACTCTACATCAATGCCAGCTAGTGGCCAATCTATGCTACTAGACTCTGTGTAGGTGTCTGGTTGCAAATCTAACAATAACTTTTTAAATGGATAGAGTTCATGATGGAAT
>MGYE01000051.1:18525-21404 GCA_001801625.1 Gammaproteobacteria bacterium RIFCSPHIGHO2_12_FULL_42_10 | reverse complement strand
TGTTTGGAAATGCAATCCTATTGCTTCCAGTCACACGAAGCAAATCGAGTTCTCGAGCCATGGTTTCGCGCTCACCAAAAAGCATAGATCGAAGCGTCGTATTTGGATTGCTCCATGTAAATACTCGAAGCAAATCTGATAACTGACGATGAGATAAGTCGCACTCGGTTAAATCAATTTGTAATAATACTGTGTTAGATTTCAAAACAGTTTCTAACAATTTACTCATAGCATCACTCATTATACGAGATGTACCACGAGGCGCATTAGCCATGCTAATCTTTAAAAATACAATGCTATGACTATGCAACAAGGCTTCTTGAAATGGTGCTGCCTGATCGAGAGACAAGTACGCAGGCAGGATCAATTTCAGAATGTTCGTGTCTCGTTTAAGTGCTTGTGCTAAATATTTTGCCCTCTGCAACGAGAGGCGCTCTTTTGTGAGATCCCATATTTGATGATATTGACAGCTGTGATCGTCTATCGTTGCGTGAGAACCAATATATTGCTGAATAGCTTGTTCAGACAGATAAATGATGAGCCCTTCATTGTTATCACGTACAGTCGCGCAATCGAGCGTGTTCCATGTACCGAATATCCATTTTTTATCGTAAGCAGCATCGACACGTACTTGATATTTCTTGATCAGATGCACTGCTATCTTCGTATTGCCTTCTTTAGCGGTTGCCATCAGTGGCGTTAGCTGTCCGATCCTTGCATCACGCGTCCAATTTGAGCCAAGGTACCAGGTATCGCATGTTTGATTCAGCGACGCTTTAATTGATTCTAGGCTTAGGTTGTTATCAAGCGCCACTTGAATGACTTGCTCAATCGCAGCAATTGCTTGTTCTTCATTTTCTTTGTCACGAAGATGTGTTGATGCGAATCGACAGACTGTATCGGTAATTGACTGCAGGCGTGTTTCTTTGGATAAAGATTGCTTGCGTAAAGTCTCTACAGTTGTTGCTAGTGTTGCGGGAATCCCTTTCAAGCCTTTCATTGATGCATTCCTTTAAATATACGTATTTATTTTATGCATTATTATTATGAATGTATTAAAAATGCAAGATATTTTTAATATTACTCAAGTGCGCCCAGGCTACGCGGGGTGTGGGAGAATAGAGGGGAGAGGGTGCCATGAGTACACAACCAGCTTAATGGTGACGCCTGACAAGCTCAGCTGTAATTTTTTGGGTAAACGTGCATTTTCTAAAGTTGTTTTGGGGAACGCCTGTATAAAAGAGACGATTTGATCGATAAATATTCTTTTGCTGCGAGAAGGCGTTGTTTGTTTACCATCCGGACCTTCGATGACGAGCGTGGTTGGCGTGCCTATGAGCACAAATTGTGGCAACCCAAAAGGATCAGATAAGATCGCCTTATACTGTTCTCCTTGATTGATCCAAAGTAAATTTGCAGTCTGGACATGATTTTGTGCTTGTATGGCGATTTTACCTGTTAATTGGAAGGACTGATTAGGTGTGGGTGCGGAAAGGGTGGCGCAACCTGTGAGTAACAATGCAAACAAGATAGTCATCAATCTTCTGAATCCCAAGTGACGGCATGTTGCTATTTTTAGCTGGGACTTGTGTGATACTTGTTTTATGATAGGGCACCTCATATCGGTGTATTTAGGTTAAGCATTATTCATGTCTATTTTCGTGATTGGTTTTAATTATAAAACGGCACCTATTACACTACGCGAGAAGGTTTATTTCTCGATTGAGAAGCTGCCGCTTTACTTGCAAGATATATTAAGCACAGGCAAGGTGCATGAAGCAGTATTGTTATCCACCTGCCATCGCTCTGAACTCTATTGCGATGCAGAAGATCAGAGTGTAGCGCGAGATTGGTTTTTAGCACAAGGACGCTCTGTTGAAGCGGGTTTAGAAGAGGCGCTCTATGTCTATCAGGGTGAAGCGGCGATTCTGCATATTATGCGTGTTGCTTGCGGACTAGATTCAATGATGTTGGGCGAATCGCAGATTTTTGGGCAGCTCAAAGAAGCTTTTTCAGAAAGTTGTGCATCGGGTGCGGTGAGTGCGTTATTCCATCGTTTATTTCAGCAAATTTTTAATGTGAGTAAAATGATTCGTACAACGACATCATTGGGTGCGTGTCCTGTGTCTATTGCTTCTCGAGCGGTACGTTTTGCAAGAGAGCTTGTGCCGAATTTTTCACGATCACACATTGCCTTAGTGGGCGCAGGGGAAACGGCGGCCCTCGTGATGCGGTATCTCGCAGATTGTGTGACGACACCGCTTGTGCTGTTAAATCGTAGTCAAGAGAAAGCAGTTTGTTTATTGGCAGAGCAACCAGGCTGTGTGAAAGATTTAGAAGCCTTGCCATCCGTGTTGTGTCACGTAGATATTGTCTTTGCCGCAACGAGTAGTCCAACACCTGTGATTCACGAATCCATGATGCAACAAGTGATGATTACGCGTTGTGATCGACCGATTGTGTTGATTGATGTTGCCGTGCCACGCGATATTGACCCTGCTGTTGCTAATCATCCCAATGTGCGACTTTATTGCGTTGATGATTTAAAGCAAATGATGGATGACACAAAAAAAGGACATGCACATGCTTTGGATAAGGCATTTGAGTTAGTTCAGCAAAATAGCCAAGATTTATTTATTGAATTGCAATCACTCGATAAAGTGGCGCATACGATTCGCGTCTATCGTGATCAGGTTGAAGCGCTCTGTCAGGTTGAATTGTTGAAAGCAAAGGAAGCCCTGGAGCAAGGAATAGATGCTAATCGTGTGCTCGATGATTTTTCATATGCGTTTATTAATAAATTAATGCATGCACCTAGCGTTAAATTACGAGAAGCCGGTAAGGCCGGTCGTTTTGAGTTGTTGCGTTTTGCAAAACAG
>MGYE01000051.1:10919-18496 GCA_001801625.1 Gammaproteobacteria bacterium RIFCSPHIGHO2_12_FULL_42_10 | reverse complement strand
TTTCTAAAGAATTTTCGCAGTTAACGCCGCTTGCAACGTTATTTGGCGAATATCAGAAAACAAGGGTGGCTATCGAAGAAGCAAACGATTTGCTTGCAGAAGGGGATGCTGAGCTGCAACAACTTGCACGACTTGAAATCAAGCATCTTGACCAACAACTAGAACAATTGGAAGCTGAATTATTGATTCAGATGCTCCCAAAAGATCCGAATGATGATAGTAATATATTTTTAGAAATTCGCGCAGGCACAGGGGGTGATGAAGCGGCGATTTTTGCAGGTGATTTATGTCGCATGTATTTGAGATATGCTGAATCACAGCGTTTTCAAGTTGAAATATTAAGTGAGAGTCATGGTGAGCATGGCGGTTATAAAGAAGTGATTATGCGTATCATTGGCCATGGCGCTTATTCGCGTTTAAAGTTTGAGTCGGGCGTACATCGTGTACAGCGCGTACCGGAAACGGAAGCGCAAGGGCGTGTGCATACTTCTACTTGTACGGTTGCCGTCTTGCCAGAAATAGAAGAGATTGAGTCTATTGAAATTCGTCCAACGGATCTCAGGATAGATACATTTCGTGCATCGGGCGCTGGCGGGCAGCATGTACAAAAAACGGATTCAGCGATTCGTTTGACACATTTGCCGACGGGTATTGTTGTTGAGTGTCAAGATGAACGTTCGCAGCATAAAAATCGTGCGCGCGCGATGTCATTGTTAAAATCAAAAATTCTTTCGATGGAACAAGCAAAGCAAAAAAAACAGCAAGCTGATACGCGGCGTGAATTAGTAGGAACAGGCGATCGTTCAGAACGTATTCGTACCTATAATTTTTCACAAGGACGTTTAACGGATCATCGTATTCACTTAACGCTCTATCAATTGGTTCAAATTTTAGAAGGGGACTTGCAGCCTGTGATTGATGCGTTGAGTCAAGAACATAATGCTGATCTAATGGCGTCGCTTTAAAAAATGTCTACGATTGCTTTATATGTAAAATTAGCGACACAAAAGCTCAGTGCGATGACAGATTCTCCCTTATTGGAAGCAGAGTTGTTGTTGTCGCATGTATTACAAGTGTCCCGCAGTTATTTACATGCTTATCCAGAAAAAGAGATCACGACTGAAGCGGCCGCACTTTTCGTCTCCTATCTTCTGAGGCGTATTCAGTTAGAGCCTATCGCTTATATTACCGGCGTAAAATCATTTTGGGATTTTGAATTGCAAGTTTCTCGCAATACGTTAATTCCACGCCCCGAAACAGAACAACTGGTTGAAACGGTACTGTCTTTATTTCCTGATCGTGCATCAACGTTGCGTGTATTGGATTTGGGAACAGGTAGTGGCGCCATTGCTTTAGCGCTGGGTTTTGAACGCCCATTGTGGGAGATTATTGCACTCGATTTGAGCGTTGATGCATTACAGATTGCAAGAGCGAATGCGACACAGTTAAATATTCAGAATGTTTCTTTTAGAGAAGATAGCTGGCATTCGCTTAAACTGAAAGACGAGTTTGATCTGATTGTCTCTAATCCGCCGTATTTGTCTTGTGCGGAATGGGGAATCTACAAACAGGGCCTCGCTTTTGAGCCATATGAGGCATTAGTGAGTGGACAGGATGGATTAGAGGCGATTCGTGCCATTAGTAGCGTGGCATTTTTAGCGTTAAAGCAAGGCGGTTATTTGGTCTTAGAACATGGATTTAAACAAAGTGCTATCGTCTATCAATTATTGGCGCAAACAGGATATAGTGAAGTGATTGCAATAAAAGATTTATTAGGTTATGACAGGATAACAGTTGGCCGAGTTTTGAGCTATAGTTAAGGTTAGTGTGTGTAAAATAATGGCGTGTAACAGAAAGGAGGATATATGACGATTAAAGAGAAGGATATTTTAGAGCCCAGCCTAGAGGTATTGGGTATTAGCCCGTACCAGGCAAAGAAAACAGAAAAATATATGAGTGAAAAGATGCGCAGTCATTTTGTGCGTATTTTAGAAGCGTTTCGTCAGCGCTTGTTGGAAGGTGGCGATAAAATTGTATCACATATGAAAGAAGAGGCTATTAATTATCCTGATCCTAATGATCGCGCAACAAAAGAAGAAGATTTTCGTTTGGAATTGCGTAAACGTGATCGTTCAAGAAAATTATTATCAAAAATTGAAGATTCACTCGAGTTATTGCACGAGAAAGATTATGGTTATTGTGAAGTATGCGGTGTGGAGATTGGGCTGCGTCGTTTAGAAGCACGACCCACAGCGACACTTTGTATTGACTGCAAAACACTTGCTGAGATCAAAGAAAAGCAGCAGAAACAGGAAGAATATTAAGATATAATAGATAACTTGTGTGGGATGGCTATCCTGCGCGCGGTTTCTGTCGTTGGATGATACGCCACTATAACGAATCGGAAGCATTATGGCAGCAGCACCATCAGGAGGGGGGCAACAAGATAATTCCGCAGGCATTCTGTGGTCGATTGCGGCTATTTTTGCTGCTGTTGCCATCATTTGGTATTCGTTTCATGTTTACATTGTTATTTTCTATTTAACCCTTAAATCTTATGAAGTCGATGTTTTAAATGTGCTTTTCGGCGATCGTTTTACCGACCTGCACAACACATTATTGTATGCCATCAATCATCCCCAGCAGCTTGCGTTTTCAGATGTCATCATGTTGGGGCAATCTGCTGGCGCTTATTTAAAATATCCCTTTGCTGCTTTGTTGGGTGCTTTATCAGTCGTCATTTATTTCAGTAATAGCGCTCGTTTTTATAAGCATACATACTCGATGCGCGATTTAGTGGGTTTTGAGAAAGACAATTGGGCGCAAATTATGCCGGTTGCGACACTGGATTTGTTAAATATCGATCTTGATCAGGGTGTTTGGGCAATGGCTATGCAACCGCTTTATTTTTGCAAAAAAAATAAGCTATTGGATGAAGTGCGAATTGAGAAGCGTTCTGATATGACGCATAAAGAGCGCAACAAAATTGAAGCTGTACTAAGACGGGGTGATGCGACGCGATTATTTATTTTACAGATTGGACCTATGTGGCAAGGCACGCAGTATTTACAACCGCATATCAAAGGGTTATTTGCTGCTTTTGCAGCACGACTGAACGCAGATAGCGTCTCTGCTGCTAAACTGATTAAACAGTTTAATCTCTCATGTCGTTTAAAAAACATTGATATGCGACATGTTGATGAGATACTGAAAAAATATGAAAACACGAAATTAGTACAGCGTATCACTCAAAAGCATGCTTATGTTTATACCGTGATGGCTTCAATGCTTGAAGGAGCACGCGAAGACGGTGTACAAGCTTCAGCAGATTTTTTATGGCTAAAGCCCGTGGATCGCAGATTGTGGTATGTATTAAACAATGTGGGTAGGCAAACGGCATTTGTTGAGATTGCAGGTGCATTTGCACACTGGAAGGCAGAAAAAGAAGCAGGCATAAAATTATTGACGCCTATGGTAGAAGAAGCAACTAAGGCATTAGAGATTGTGTTGAAAGAAATCGTTTATAAACCTGATGAGGTGAATACATGAGGTTGCGCGGTTTAGAGGAACGGCATGAGCTATCGCCACAGTTATTGATACGCGATACGCGCACACTCGGCATGAAGATGGTTGATTTCTTTAAAGATCCATTGAATAGCGCGCTCTTGATGTTTTCTTTTGCGTTAACAGCCCTTTTTTTCTCGCCTGTTGCAGATTTCATCGCTTTGATAGGAATCGGTGTATTCTTGTACGCCTATACCAGAAAGGTCACCCTGCCATTCCGTCTGCCATTACGTTCTAACGTATGGGATTACAATGATCTGATTCCTGGCGACGATCGTCAGCGACCTAGAAAAGCACGCGGCATCAGTTTTTTTGGTAACCAACGTTCTGATAATGATGAACTTTGGTTTAATAACGACGATATGCGTACCCACGTTTTAATATTCGGTTCAACAGGTAGCGGTAAGACAGTTGCACTCACGTCACTTGCTTTTAATGCGCTTGTGCAGGCGAGTGGATTTTTATACGTCGATGGAAAAGGTGATAACTCATTATTCTCTAGCATGTTCTCGATGTGCCGCACAATGGGTCGTGAAGATGATCTTTTGCTGATTAACTTTATGACAGGTGCGCGTGATGTTATTGGTGCTCAGGAAAGACGCTTATCAAATACGATGAATCCATTTTGTAATGGCTCATCTAGTATGTTATCGCAGTTGGTTATTAGCTTGATGGATCAAGGATCACAGAGTTCAGATGGCGATATGTGGAAAGGACGCGCCATGGTATTTGTGGAAGCGTTGATGAAAGTGTTGGTCTATATGCGTGATCAAGGCAAGATTTTATTAGATGCAAACTCAATTCGTAATTATTTTGAATTACCACGTCTTGAATCTATCGTTATGGACAGGATGTTTCCGCGTGACAATCAAGAACCAGTGAGTCTTGCCGATACACCCGATGTGGTTTTAGAGCCTATCAATAACTATCTTATCAATTTACCTGGTTATGATCGCTCTAAAAAAGGCAAACAAGGTTCGCAAGTTCTTGAACAGCATGGTTTTATCACCATGCAATTAACGAGAGTATTCGGTTCATTAGCAGATACTTATGGCCACATTATTCGTGTGAATTTAGCGGAAGTTGATTTAAAAGATGTGGTGTTGAATCGTCGTATATTGATTGTGCTGTTACCTGCGTTGGAAAAGTCGCCTGAAGAATTGTCGAGTTTAGGGAAGGTGATTATTGCGTCACTTAAGGCCATGATGGCAGCCGGTCTTGGCGATACAGTGGAAGGCTCGTATCGTGAAGTGGTCGCGCGTAAGCCAACAACTTCCCCAACGCCTTTCATGTGTATATTAGACGAATATGGTTATTATGCTGTTAAAGGGTTTGCTGTTGTTCCCGCTCAGGCGCGTTCGTTAGGATTTTCTGTTATTTTTGCTGGACAAGATTTACCTGCGTTTCAAAAAGCTTCTAAAGAAGAAGCGGCTTCAATCGGTGCCAATACGAACATCAAGATTTGTATGAAGCTTGAAGATCCTGCCGATACTTGGGAATTTTTCCATAAAACAGCTGGTGAGTCTTATGTCACAAAAGTGGATTCATTTCAAACCAACGCAGGTAGTTTATTAAATAATTACATGGATAGTCGTAGCGCGTCTTCCGAAAAACGGGAACGTATTAGTTTGCTAGATTTAAAAGATCAGCGTGAAGGAGAAGCACATATCTTCTTCAAATCAAAAATTGTTCGCGCAAGAATGTTTTTTGCTAATCCAAAACCCCCTCCGCAAATGCGATTAAATCAGTTTTTGAGAGTTGATATGCCGCTCAATCGCGTGCTATTTGATCTTGAAGAGCGTTTAACTCGTTTTGGCGAAGCCATTGCTGCAGGTATTGAAGTCACTGAAGCGCCGCAGGATGATGGTGATGCCATTCATGTGGTTTCAGAATTCATTCATAGTATGCCTACGGTAAATCCCATTGAGCGGGCTTTGCAAGCGTTACTTGCTCTACAAAAGCGAGATGAAAGTGCGCAACAACATGTTGAGGTCATAGAAGCAGAAGTGTTGGAAGCGGGTCACTTTAACATTTTTAGTGTAGTGACTTTAGATGATTCAGTGAAGGCACTCATCGGTCAGACCGCCTTCAGTCAATTTAGTGCGCCTTTGCTGCAAAAGCCTGTTGCGCGCGAAAAAATTGGTTTCATAGAGCGTTTGCTGGGCCAATCTGTGACGCAGTCTGCTGCATTGACGAATGACATTATAAAAGACATGTCGATTGCAACAGATTATCCTCCAGAAATTGAAGGTATTTTACTTTCAGTAGATGAAGTGACCGCTATTGCCAATACGTTGTCGGATTATGTAACCTCTCTTAAAGGCAAGGAAGGGGGGAGCACTTAAGGATGTTAAAATTGAAACGTTTTGGATGCGTCTTTTGCAGTGCGCTATTGATTGTTGGTTGTGCCTCTTCGAATGTATCGCATGATGTGGAAGATGGCGTTGATCAGGGCGTGCAAAATGCAAATAATCTTTACCATGCTACTTCTGATGGCGATATAGCAAATAGTTATCAGAATACAAATCAAGCAACGAAGGGTGCGATTGTTGGCGGTGCAGCAGGTACGGTGACAGGCATCGTAACATCCATGGGTGCGTTGCCAGGGCTCGCTGCGGGTGTTATTTTTGGCGCAAGTTACGGTCAGTATCTTGATGCCAATATGAGTATGCGAGATCGGTTAGAAAATCGCGGTATCAATGTTATGGTGTTGGGAGATAACGTACGCTTATCGATTCCTTCAGCGCGACTTTTTAATCCCTATACTGCGACGGTTAGCTCTTCTGCTTATTCTACGCTTCAGGTGGTTGCGCAATATATTAATAGCGCTACGACAACACTCATTACAGTGTCTGCCTATACAGATGATTACGCTCCTCCGCGAGTCAGTTTGTCTTTGTCTGAGAATCAAGCAAAAAATGTTGCGAAATTATTGTCAGCATATGGTGTGAATACGCGATTGCTGTATGCAAAGGGCTATGGTGGCGTTGACTTGATTGATGAGAGCGGTGCGTCGTGGGGCGAGAGTGACAATGATCGTATTGAGATTACCTTTGAGAGAATGCACGCATGATCGGCGCTCGGCATGAAATTGCATGGTTGCAAAGTGATTTTTATCGCGATCAGTTTCGCAAAATATTACGATGGTTAATCGTGTCAGTCGTTGTTATTTTCCTGTTAATTTTTTGCATTATTTACATGACATTGGTTCAGCCGAAAGTGCGCTATTATGGCAATTCAACGGATGGAACGATTATGCCTATGCCTAATGTTCGGGAAGGATAGGATATATGGTGTTTGGGTTCCTAAAAAAACAAGATGCTTTTGACGACAATCATTTTTGGCGTGAGTACTACACCTATTTTTTTGTTGGCTTAGCTGTGCTTTTTCTGCTGGCTATGTGTGCGGTGTCGCTCGTGTTATATCAGGTTTGGCATAGACCGTTGCCTACTTTTCAAGCCATTGATTCAAAACGTTCGCAGAGATTGCTGACGCCTTTTGAATCGCCTAATTTATTGCCGGATACTTTATTGCGTTGGGCAGCTAAAGCTACCATTGCAGCCTACACATTCGATTTTGTAAATTATTCAAATGAACTTGCCATTGCACGAGAATACTTTACAGAGGCTGGATGGACGGATTTTAGAGGCGCGATTAATGCAACGTTGGGCACGGTTATCAAAAATCAGCTTTTTGTGACAGCTGTTGTGACAGGCGCTCCTGTGATTGTTAATCAGGGAGAATTACCAGATAAGGGTTATGTATATCGTGTGCAAATACCATTTTTAGTAACCTATCAAAGTGCTAATACGCTGACAAAGTCTTCTTATATTGTTGTCCTTTCAATTGTGCATGTCCCGACAACACAAAATCCGCAAGGCATTGGTATTGATCAATTTATTATGGCGAACCCCTATGGCTGAGCAGGATGCTTTAAAGCTTATTTTTTTGCGTAATCAGCACTATAGGCGCCTTTATTTATCAGCTTTAGGTGTCTTTGTCTTAAGTGTGAT
>MGYE01000051.1:6584-10906 GCA_001801625.1 Gammaproteobacteria bacterium RIFCSPHIGHO2_12_FULL_42_10 | reverse complement strand
AACGGATAGCATTGGTCGCTTGATTCCGGTTGTGCCAGTCGATCGACCCAATATGACCGATGATGAGGTGATGGCGTGGGCGGTTGAAGCTGTTCAGAAGATTTATTCTTATGATTTTGTAAACTATCATGCTCAATTACAGGGGGCGCAGAAATATTTCACAGCGTATGGCTGGATGAATTATTTACGTGCTCTGACGGCATCTAATAACGTGATTGCATTGACAGAAAGGAAAATGGTGGTGATCGCACAAGTTGTTTCCACGCCGCAACTTGTCATGCGTGGGCTGTTGGGAGGTGCGTATGCATGGAAATGGACCATGCCAGTGCTGGTGACTTATTGGTTGCCACCTTATGATGATAAATCAAAATTTACTAATCCCCTGGCAGTGACAGTGATTATTCAACGACAATCTGTTCTGCAGAGTTATCGTGGTCTTGGGGTCGTTCAGATTATTGGTAATTCGGCAGCGGGAACAGGGGTGAGTCAGCCCTCAACATTGTCTAATGCGCCGACATAAGGCTGCTTATTAGTTATCACAGCATCTGAACAGGAATTGCTGCATCATCATATAGACAGCTGTTTTAAGAAAGAATACCTGGTAGTATAAAAGTCGTCATTGCGAGGCGTGCTGTTTACGCCGAAGCAATCTAGAAAGCTAACAAATTTAGCAGAATTGTATTTTTCTGGATTGCTTTACCCACTGCATGGGTTCGCAATGACGATTTATCCAATTAACGCTCATTGATGTTGGAAGGTGTGTGGAAGTGGTCAGATATGGAAATAATCTATGCCTGAAGATAACGTATCTTCTGTAGTTGTACTGCAAGATGTGTTTTATCGCGATGGTTACAGCAAAGTCATTGGACTTGGCTTATCTGTTGTATTAGCTATTGCATTGGTTTGCTCGCTTTCTATTTATCTGCATATTATTAAACCAGCCCCCGTCACTTTTTTAGCGGGTGATGAATGGCGTATACAGCCTGCTGTAGCGCTAGACCGACCACTGCATGCTGCGCCCTATGTTTTGCAGTGGGTGAGTGATGTGCTGCCTCGCGTGCTTCAGTATGATTTTTACAATTATGATAGCGAATTAAAAGAGGCGATGAATTATTTTACGGCAGATGGGTGGAGCGTATTTTTAAATCAGCTAGACCACTATGCGAATCGTAGCGCTGTTGTGGCTGATAAGATGTTTGTACAGGTGACGCCTTTGACCGCGCCATTCATTTTAAATCAAGGATTGCTAGCGGGCAGATATGGTTGGTGGGTTCAAATACCCATTACAATGCGCTATCTTGGTATGACACAGCGATCATCGCAATCCTTAACTGTGCAGGTTTTGGTAACAAGAGTACCGACCTTGAATAATTTGTCTGGGATTGGTATCAATAATATTATTGTGCAACACCATACGACAGCAAACGTATTGGCTCTAAAGGAATAGTATGCGTAATCTTTTCATCAAAATATTCGCATTGATGATCGCAGGCAGCATGACGACTGTTGCATTTGCCATTACAACGGAGATGTCTGATGCATCTTCTGCGCCACAAACGATGCCTTATCATGCTAATCAGCAAACGATGTTGCGTATGGTGCCGCCAGCAGACACACCCGTTTCGCCTCCCGCGCAGGCGGCCTTTAATAATATGTTAACGCAGAATATGCCGCTCTCACCCCAGCAGATAGTGCGTCTACATCAACAGGTAGATCTTGCACAGCGCGCTGCCTCTACACCACCTACGGTCCCGCCAAAGCCTGTATCATCGACCGTTATGGTGAACCTTGCACCCGGAACAACGCCGCCTGCTGTTAGGTTATCGTTAGGTTATGTGACTTCTTTGGTGTTTGTAGATTCAACGGGCTCACCCTGGCCTATTGCTTCGTTTGATGTGGGCAGTCCAAAATCAGTTGCGATGCAATGGGATGGTAAGAGTAATATTCTGTTGCTCCAGTCATTACTGTCTTATACAGACGGCAATATTGTTGTGAGGTTGGTTGGATTGCCTATGCCAATTACTTTGGAGCTTGTATCTGGTCAGCGTGTTGTTGATTATCGTGTTGATATTCATGTCTCAGGTATAGGTCCTAATACGAAAGAATTGCCAGTGGGTACAGCGCTGCCGAATAGTGCTAATCAAGTTTTACTAGGCGTGTTAGATGGTGTCGCGCCAGCCGGCAGTCGCTTGCTCAAAGTACATGGCGCAGAGGGAATGGCTTGGGCAATGGGCGATAATATTTATTTACGTACGCGCTTAACAGTCTTATCGCCAGGATGGGTGGGCAAAATGACGAGTCCCGATGGTATGCAGGCCTATGAATTACCTAAAACTTCATCCGTACTGATCTCAAGATTTGGGGAACCTGTTGAATTAAAAATTGAGGGTTTCTAATGGCATTTGATTTCTCAAAATTAAATTTTTTAAATCGTCTCGATGCACGTTCACGCGTGTTTGTGTTGTTTGGCAGCATTATCGGCATGATTATCTTAATTTATGTATTGACACAGTATTTTTCAAATCGTGTTGGTGCCTTAGGTCCTTCCCAAGTGGCTAATGCGCCGACTCATTTGAAATCTATTCCGGGCGGCACGCTGACAACGGAATACTCTAAAGCATTACAGCAGGCGAATGTACAGGCGGCAGAGCGTGCAAAAATGACGGGAGGCAGTGCCGTCCCAACACTGGTTAATTATGGTATCCAGCAAACGGCACCTAGTAGCAGTTCAGGTTGCATGATTTGTAGCACTGAACACCCTGAAGTCAAGACGTTACTTGATAACTGGGCAAGTCATGGCAATATCGCACCCGATGTGGCGGATACATTGGGAGGGTTGGCCAAGAACAATGTGTCAGTCAGTGAATATTCTACTAAATTAGCGGAGTTAGTCAAAGCAGGCAAATTAACGCCTGAGCAAGCACGCGAATTGTTGCAGCAGTACGAAAAACAACATGCGAGTGCTTTGTTGGATGAGAGCGCTACCATGATGGATCAATTAATCAAATCAGGTAAATTGCCCATTGATGTGGCCAACCAATTGTTGGCAGCACAGAAAGCGCATATGTCGCCTGAAGACTATGCGGCTACGCTAGATCGCTTAGTACGTGAAGGAAAAATTTCACCCGAAGTTGCGCGAGAATTGTTGGCGCAATATCAGAAACAATTTACGCGTGAGGTGGTTCAAGATAGTCTCGTGATCTTGCATCAAATGGCAGTATCAGGCCAGCTTTTACCTGAAATTGAAAAAGAGCTCATCGTTTTGGAAAATACACTGGTGCCTGTTGATGTGTTTAGTGCGACTTTAAATAAATATATGAAAGCTGGCAGAATGGTGCCTACGGTTGCAAATAAAATTTTAGACGAATACAAATCACAGAAGGCTCGCATTGGGTCCGTTGCTAATGTGGGCAATTTAATAAAAAAAGCCGAACAAGATGCTTCTGATGAAATTCGTGATTTGCTTCGTGCTGGCAAAATTACGCCTGAAGTTGGCGATGAATTGACCGCCATGATTCAGCAACATGTTTCGCTAGATCAATTTACAGCTACCCTCAAACAATTAGTGCAATCTGGGAAATTGACACCTGAGATTGCCAAATTAAAGTTGGAAGATTATAAGAAAATTATTTCTTTACGTATACTTGCTCAACGATTAGAAGGGTTGCAGGTTAATAATGCAAGCGATGCAGATTATGCAAAAGCATTACGAGAGGCCGTGCAGACAAACGATATGACCCCAGAAGATGCGGCACAATTATTACGAGCTTATCAAATCTCTTCGCCAAAAACAGCCTATCTGGCTACAGGCGAAGGTCCAACAACTGCTGCGTTTTCTGCGTTATCAGCGCGTGCAGCAGAAGGCGCTGCAACCACACAAGGAGGCGTGACAACTGCCGTGCCAGAGCAACAGTTCATTGCAGCAAAAACGGCTGGTATTCAGTCACAAACCGTAGAAGAGCAGACTAACATCTCGACGCTTGCAACGGCTATGTCTGGGCAGGCGGCGCAGCTTGTCGCATCTTGGCAGCCTGTCGTGATGACGCATCGGGCGGGAGCGCCTCAATCGGCAACTGATTCAACTCAATCAACAACAGGACGCACTGCTGGCACGACTACATCCACCAGTGCATCGACGACAGGTGTGCCTATCTCTCCGCCCGTTATCAAGGCGGGGACCATTAGCTTTGCCGTGTTAGATACGACCGCAAATAGTGATTATCCAGATAGCCCTGTGATGGCGACACTTGTCGATGGACCTTTTAAAGGCGCCATCTTATTAGGTAAATTAGTAACTTCTAAAGGTCCAACAGGACAGCTCG
>MGYE01000051.1:0-6560 GCA_001801625.1 Gammaproteobacteria bacterium RIFCSPHIGHO2_12_FULL_42_10 | reverse complement strand
CGGTGATGGCGACTTCCTTCTTGCAAGGCTATTCAAGTTCTATTACACAAGCAGGCACATCAACGACTGGTATTTTTGGAACCAGTACAACACACCCTTCATTAAGTCCGGGCCAGCAAATTGCAGTGGGCTTAGGTCAGGTGGGTCAAACATTGGGTACGATTACATCTAATTATGTCAATATTCCGCCGACCGTTAAAGTAGATGCCGGCGTTGGACTTGGTATATTATTTATGGTAGACGTAACATAAGTCAGCGCATCTTAGGAGTTTATATACATGCTGCATAATGATGATGAAAAATATGTAGATACCAATGAACCGGAATATCACTTTTCGGATGACGAAGAACAAGAATCGCATGAATCATTAGAAGGTGATTTACATGCTGAGGCGGCGCCCGCAGCGACAATGCAGGGACCAAAAAAGGTGATTCCGACGCGGCGAATCGCATTGAGTATAGTTGTTTTTTTAGTGCTATTTTTTGCAGTTTATAAAATGGTTGCGCCTACTATGCAAGCGACGCCTGCTACTGAGATTGTAAACACTTCTCAGCAACCTATGACGAATAATAATCCACCTCTTCGTTCTTTAGAAAAAGCATCGTCAGCGAGTGTTGTTCAAACGGTTGCACAAATTACACCACCCGTTGTGGCACCACCACAACAACCGGTGCAAACAGTCGCACCTGCGCCGGTCGCGACCTCTACACCTGCTGTGCAAGCAATAGGCCAGCTACCTGTCCAAAGTGTGCAATCGATGCAAGCATTGCCACCAACACAATCGCAAATCGTGACCGTACAACAACCCAACATGCCTCCTCAAAACGAAAGGATGCAGACGACGTCACCAACACCTGTGACTGCAACTGAAGCGAATAGAATGTCAATGCAAGCAGAAAGTTTGCGTTTACAGAATCAAATTAACGCTGAGTATACGCAAAAATTGAATGATTATGCTGAACAAAATAAAATGCTCCAAGAACAAATTGAAACATTGAATGCAAGAATGGCAACGATGGAAACAGAGTTTAATCGATTGACAGACACTGCAATCAAACAACATGAGCGAGAGACTGGGCAGCCAACGAGCATACCACCACCTCTTGTCGATCAGCAATCACTGAATCAGCAGACGTCATCTGCTATTTCCGTCGTGGCACCGAAAGCATTTTATTCTGTGCAAGCAATTATTCCAGGCCGCGCTTGGCTGAAATCAGATAATGGTGATATTTTGACGGTTGCTGAAGGCGATAGCATTAAAGATTTTGGCAGAGTTACAAAGATCGATCCATATGATGGCATTGTCGAGGTGAATACAGGTGATAAGGTTATCTCACTTTCTTATGGGGCAACGGGTTAGCGCTAGATTTGCTAAATAAGAGGTATTGAAAATGCAGGATGTATCTCTAGGTAAAAATAATCGACTGGCATATGGCAGACGCTCGCTTTATGCTGTAAGTGGCGTAGTGATACCATCCGCATCAGATATTTTACAAAATCTTACACAAGAATTGCCAATGCTCATGCGTCTTGTGACGGCATTTGCTTATGTAATGGGTATATATATGATTTTCTACGGTATTTTAAAATTGAAACAATATGGCGAACAACGTTCTATGATGTCGCAAGAAAAACATTTGCAAGGAACGATCGTGATGTTGGTTGTGGGCGCTCTTTTATTGTATTTACCTACTTCCGTTCAAATAGGCATGAGTACATTTTGGTCGAACCCAAGTCCGTATGGTTATCTATCAGAAGCGAGTGATCAATGGGGCACTGTTATTAAAGATGTTTTTTTGGTGATGCAACTGTTTGGAACCATTGTTTTTATTAAGGGGCTCATCATTTTATCCCACCTTACCGGACAAGGACATCAGCAAGGCATGCTTGCGAAAGGCATCACCCATATTGTTGGTGGTTTGTTATGTATCAATATTTATCAATTTGTCAAAGTTATCATGATATCATTTGGTATACAGACAACTTGAAAATTAGGGTAAGATTGTATTGAATGTGTTTTAACAACGCAAACAGGGAGAGAACTGATGAAAAGAGTGATTATAGGTGTATCAGCGTTATTATGTTTAACGATGAGTACGGTCTTGTTGGCTGCCGTATCAGGCGGTATTGGAACGGTTGCGCAAAATGTTACAGCTAATTTATCTGCCGTTGCCAAATTAATTACAGCAGCGTCTTATGTGGCAGGTATGGCATTTGCAGTGGGCGCCGTCGTGAAATTTAAAGCTCACAAAGATAATCCGACACAAATTCCAATTGGCACACCGATCGCACTTCTTTTTGTTGGCGCTGCGCTTATTTTCATTCCGACAGTCTTTAAAGTTTCAGGAACAACTTTGTTTGGTAGTAGTGGTGCCGTTGCCGGTATATCGGGGATCACATCATTTGGTGGGTAATGGTAATTAATGGCAATTTCCTTCCTCTTTAAGGGGAGGGGGCGCAATGATCTATCTCTGATAGGTGTTTACAGTATGCATGACCTTCGCTTAGCAGTGAATCTATTGGGTTGGCGGAGTTTTGTTCGGCGTAAAGGAGATAAAACCTTTCAGACTGTTTCCGGGCAGATTTTCGCCCGCGATGGCTATGCTTGCCAGTATTGTGGTTTTCAAGCGAAAGAATTCCAAGAAATCGTCAATATAGATGGTAATTATACAAATAATAAACCGAGCAATATGATTACGGCTTGTTGCTTTTGCGCCCAATGTTTATTCTTGCAGGCGGTTGGCATTGATGAAGTGAGTGGTGGTACGTTAATTTATTTGCCAGAGATGAGTCAAAACGATCTTAATAGTTTTTGTCATGTTTTATTTTGTGCAATGGGTAATAATACTGGCTATCAAGACACCTCACAGTCTGTTTACCGTAGTTTTAAATTTCGGAGCCAGATCGTTGAGAATAAATTTGGAACAGGAACAAGTAATCCTGCCGTGATGGGCCAAGTGGTTGTTGAGCATCAAGCAAGAGCAGGCGAAAAACAAAAAATAAATTTTTTGAAAGATTTACGTTTGTTGCCTGCACATACTAAATTTAAGGCACAATTAACAGCTTGGACTGAATCTGCTTTGCGTGAACTTGAGGTAGATGAGGCGAGGGCTTAAGTAGTTGTTGAATGAAGTAAACTATGAACAATGCGTAGGGTGGATTACGGCGCAAAAGCACGCCTAATCCACCCTACTATTAAGGATATACCTCCTCTCCCTTACCATCTCCTCCATGGCGTGGAGGAGAGGGAATAAGGAATGGGCTATTTGAGGACTGTATTATGCGTGATCGAACGTTCATTGATCCGTTTTTGGATGGTATTGATGCCATACTTGCCTGGTTTAGTACTGAGCTTAAGCAAACTGCTGAATCCTATTGTGACTTAGAAACAGCAGATAATCCAGAAACGTTAGTTGCGCGTGATGGCTCGCTTTTGTCAGTCGTACGTATTTTTGGTGTGACAAAGTTAATTGGACAGGAAGAATTTGACACTCTCCATCAGGGACTCACGCAAAGTTTGCAGGCGACATTAAAGCATCCTGGGCATGCTGTGCAAGTGTATTTTAGTTATGACCGCGATGCAGTTAAACCTGAAATTGAAGAAATTCTATCGCCCGCCCGCGCAACCGCTAAACGTCTCCAATTAGATTTAGAAGATCTTTTTTATGAACGAGCCAATTACCTCGCTAAATATTGTGCACATGAAGAACTGTATGTTGTTCTGTGGACGCGTCCGTTATCTTTGAATGCAGAGCTGTTAAAGCGTGCCAATAAAGATAAGCTTGCTATGATTCGCGATAAAAAAATTCCACCTTTTCGCAATGGTCAAAATTTAATAGCCGCGATTCCTGATTTACGTGAAGCGCATACTTCATTTGTACGGTCTTTCATAACTGATTTAAATGCCATGAATATTTATTGTGCATTATTGAAAGTACATGATGCGGTTTATGCAATGCGCTATGCTGCCGATCCTGATTTTACATCACATGATTGGCGTGCGGTTTTGCCTGGGGATAAAATTCCTATTCATGAAGCAAGACCATCTGCAAATGAATTGTCAGGATTGATGTATCCACCACTTGCAAGGCAAGTGTTCCCACGTGATGCAACAGCGATAGATTTACGTACGCTTCGAATAGGCGATCGTATTTACACGCCGCTCTTTATAGATCTTTTTCCGCAAGAATTAAAATCGTTTATTGCGCTTTTTACAAGAACGTTGCCAACTCGTGTTCCGTGGCGTATTTCATTTTTAATAGAAAGCGGTGGATATGCAACGTTAGGCTTTAAATCAATGATGGCTGCGATTTTGAGTTTTACATCCGCACAAAATGGGTTGTTGCATGATGCTGCGAAGTTATTAGGTGATATCGAGACACACACCGATGATGCCGTTGTAAAATTACAAGTGAGCCTGGCTACTTGGGCGCCGGAAGGGAATGTACGTCTTTTACGTACACGTAGCGCAGAACTTGCAAAAGCAGTTGAAGGGTGGGGAAGCTGTGAAGTGTCTGAAGTGACGGGCGATGTTTTTGCAGGGATTGCATCTAGTTTGTTGGGGTTTTCAGCAAATAGCCTGGCTACGCCGTCCGTTGCGCCTTTGTCTGATGTCGTTTACATGTTACCGTTTACACGCCCTGCATCTGCTTGGGAATATGGAGCGATGCTTTTTCGTTCCCCCGATGGTAAGCCTTGGCCTTATCAACCAGGTTCTGCCGAGCAGACCACGTGGATTGATTTAGTGTATGCAAGACCCGGTTCCGGTAAGTCTGTTCTGTCTAATGCAACGAACCTTGCGCTCTGTCTTTCAGGAGGAATCACGCGTTTACCGCGTATCGCTATTATTGATATTGGTCCCTCAAGCAGTGGTTTGATTTCGTTATTGCGAGATTCGTTACCTCAAGATGAACGGCATTTGGTTGCTTATCATCGATTACGTATGACGCCCGATTATTCAATTAATCCATTTGATACTGTACTGGGGGCAAGAAAACCTTCACCACAAGAGCGCAGTTTTTTAGTGAATTTTTTAACGTTACTTGCGACGCCATTGGGTGTGGAGCGTTCATATGATGGTATTGCAGATATGTCTGGTCTTGTGGTTGATGAGATGTATAAGTACCTGACTGATTCTGGCAAACCGCATCCTTTCACGAAAGGGATTGCACCGTTGGTAGATGATTTATTGAGTGAAATTGGTTTTGTTGTGGATGAGAAGACCACGTGGTGGGAAGTAACGGATGCGTTATTTTTAGCTGGGTTTCATCATGAAGCATTGTTGGCGCAACGTTATGCGATGCCATTGTTAGCAGATGCTGCAGCCATTTGCCGTACGCAAGTGGTTGAAGATTTGTATGGACAAGTTCATGCGCCTACCGGCGAGCCTTTGATACAAGCGTATAGTCGTATGATTTCAGCAGCTGTGCGCGAGTATCCTATTTTATCTAACATTACACAGTTTGATATTGGCGATGCGCGAGTCGTTGCGCTAGATTTAGATGAGGTCGCGAAAAGCGGTGGCGATGCTGCTGAGAGGCAAACTGCTGTCATGTATATGATTGCACGTTATGCATTGGCACATCATTATTATTTAACAGACGATGTATTAGTCGATATTCCAGAGACTTATCGTGAATATCATCGCAAACGTATTTCAGAAATTCGTGAGGATGCTAAACGTATTGTATATGACGAATTTCATCGCACCTCTAAAGCGCGAGCAGTGCGCGATCAAGTTATTTTAGATATGCGTGAAGGTCGTAAGTGGAATGTGCAAATTGCTTTGATTTCGCAATCTCTTGATGATTTTGATCCGGTGATGGTGGAATTCGGAACGTCCATCTTTATTATGGATGCAGGTCCTGAGCAAGCGATAAAACGATCTACTGAAATTTTTGGTCTTTCGGAAACAGCACGGCTTGCGTTAAAGACACGTGTGCATGGTCCGCGAGAGGGTGGTTCAACGTTTCTTGCGCAATTTTCTACAAAACATGGTATGAATACACAATTACTCACAGCAACGTTGGGGCCGATTGAGTTATGGGCATTTAGTACGACTGCAGAAGATGCACAGTTACGCAATAAGCTTTACCAACGATTGGGTCCTAAAGAGGCACGTCGTGTGCTTGCAAATATTTTTCCGTCCGCTTCAGTTAAAGCGTTGATCGAAGCGCGCTTGGCAACACTCAAAGAAACGAGCGGTATGATTCAAGACACAGCTGGTACGAGTATGGTAGGGCAATTACTAGAAGAGATACTTGAAGCCTATGCGAAAAATCCTGATGTAAAAGCATTGCCGCGATAACGCATTTATACTAATAGCGCTAACCTAACAAAAACATCATTTCTAACAATCAGTTACTGAAAAACGCTTCCAATTATTAGCGTATGTTTATTTTCCTCTAAGAAACGGCGTTGCATTAATGCCAGTTAGCACGTCATTTTGACTTTATTGTTTATGGGATTGCATAGCTACTCGTGCCAGTGCTGGTTTAGCCATTGCTATCTCCTGAAACTAATAATAGCCGGTCTTAACAACGAATCATCGGTCGGAGAC
>MGYE01000050.1:24932-25153 GCA_001801625.1 Gammaproteobacteria bacterium RIFCSPHIGHO2_12_FULL_42_10 | reverse complement strand
TCATGGAAGCCCTTAGCAAAGCGGGCGGGATCAATTCAAATAGCGCCGATCCCACACATATCTATTTAGTACGCGGCTCTTATCTTAAACCAGACATTTTTTTACTTAACGCACAATCGCCACAAACGTTGTTAATAACAGAACGTTTTCCATTGCAAGAAAATGATATTGTCTATGTGTCATCAGCTACACTCAATTCCTTCAACAAATTTATGCAAACT
>MGYE01000050.1:17084-24925 GCA_001801625.1 Gammaproteobacteria bacterium RIFCSPHIGHO2_12_FULL_42_10 | reverse complement strand
CAACCTTCACAACCTACTGGACAATAAAGGGATTATCACAGTCATGACCATGGCACACAGAGATTACCTATCGCACAACATGATGCAGTCAGCATTTTTACCAGAGCATGTCATTGACCTAAGAAAAATCTTTAATCAATTATATCAACGCAAATGGCTCATCTTAGCCGCCGCCTTTGTCACTGGCTTCGTCTCATTTTTGTATGCACTTACCATTCCGCCTCAATTTCAAAGTTCTTCCTTACTGATGGTCAATACGCAACGACAAGATAGTAATCTAATGTCTGCATTAGGCGGCAATATGGCTGTGAGCTCCAATTTAAGTGTGCAAGAAGCTTTAATGAAAACGCGTTACATTTTAGAGCCAGTCATTGAGCAGGCACACTTAAATATTTCTGTCGCGCCACAGTATTATCCTTTTTTTGGTGCATGGAAGGCGCGTCATTACCAAGGCCATAGACTCGCTAAACCATTTTTTAATTTAAAATCATACGCATGGGGTGGAGAAAAAATTGATATTAAACAATTTTCTGTCCCGGCTGACTATATTGGGCAAACACTCAAACTCGTCACAGGTACCTTAGGGGCCTATCGACTCTACTCAGATCAAGACAAGCTACTACTCATTGGAAAAGTCGGTCAAGTTGCAAAGGCCATCAATGGCACAGCCATTAAACTAGACATTTCAACCCTCAATGCGCATCCAGGTACCGAGTTTTTTTTAAGTTACAAATCCCCTCTTTCAATGGTTGATTCGTTAGCCAAACACATTCAGATCATCGATGTATACGGTAACAATCCTTCACAAAATACCGGCATTATCCAAATCACACTAACAGATGCGGATCCCGCGCAAGCTGTACGTTTGTTAAATGCCATCACGACTACCACCATTACAAAAGATATTCAGAAAAACAAAAGTCGCGCGAAATCATCAATGAAATTTTTAGATGATCGCCTGCAAGAAACAAAAAACACGCTCAACCAATCTGAAAATGCCTTCAATCAGTATCTCGTTCAGCACTCCGTTGTTGGCATGCAATTAGTCGGCCAACTCTCCGAGAGAAAATTAAATACCCTAGAAATGCAAATTGAACAACTCAGATCTCAACAAGAGGAATTACTGCAAATCTATACGCCCAAACATCCCCTGGTGATTGCTTCATATAACAAAGAAAAAGAACTTAAAAAGAGATTGGAAGGCGTGAAAGCAGAACTACTCACCTATCCACAGAAAAATCAAGAAGAATCACATCTCAAAAGTTCGATCCTCTTAAACAACCGCATTTATACCGTTTTGTTAAATCACAAAATGCAAATGGAGTTTTCAAAAGCAGGTCTGACGTCGGATCTGGTATTGTTATCCGATGCAACGCCACCTACTACAGCTGCAACACATCGCCTATTAATGACTTTGGTAAGTTGCCTCATTGGTGCATTTCTATCGTCGCTCTTGCTGCTATTACGGCATCTTCTCAATCAAACCATTGAAGACGCCACTCAACTAGAAGAAGCGGTGCCACTCTCCGTTCAATGTGTTGTTCCATTTAGTCAAAAGCAAAAGCACATGGATAAATTACATCAAAAAACTTTAAAAGCTGTGGGCAGTGGGCTTGCAACAACGCCTCTTATTCTTGCAAAACAAGACCCGCATGATATTGCCATTGAAAGTTTGCGTAGTCTAAAAATGAGTTTACATATTAATGCTAGCAATCCCAACGCGAATCTCGGGATCATTGCATTGATGGGCTGTGTCAGTGGTGTTGGCAAAAGTTTTACATCGCTTAATTTAGCGCAAGTATTTGCAGATTCAGGAAAACGTACCTTGCTGATTGATGCAGATATCCGCAAAGGTCGTCTACATCGTGCTTGTCATCTGCCGCAATCAAAAGGACTGAGTGAATTATTAGAAAATAAACTGGATTACAGCACGCTGACTCACACCATTCATCATAATCTCACTCTTTTAACGTGTGGCACTCACACAGAGCATCCTTTAAAATTATTTCAAAATACTTTTTTTGCTAACGTGCTTTCGCAAATGAAAGCAGATTTTGATCAAGTGATTATTGATACGCCACCTATCCTGCCTGTTTCTGATGCTGTGCTCATTGCGCTACAGTGTGATATTAAACTTTTCGTTGTCAGCGCAGGTATAGATACGATCGCTAATGTCAAACAAGCGATCAAAAAAACCGCTATGCATGGCATTAATATTAATGGCATTGTATTGAATCATAAACACGCGCCTGCATCGGCTTATGGATATGGTCATTATTATGGTTACGGCAATATCACAAAGCACGAGCAAACACCTGCCTAATGTCATTTCATCGCTAAAGGAACAAGCACCTCATTATCGCTATGCGTAAACTACTATATTTCACGCTCATTGTGTTATGCCTCTCAATGATGATCACGCTGACTCATGCTAGCACGCCAGTATCACACGCCCAACCTATTCAAAAAATACCCACACCCAACCTACAAAAATTATCTGGCTTTTTTAGAGTAAGTTACGACAATCTAAGCATGCCCAACCACAATCCATCGATGGGATTGTTGGGTGTCAATTATTATGCTGATATTACACCGCTTATCTATGGCGGACTGGGTGGTTATGGCGCCGTCAATGGCAATCAAGGCGGGCTATTTGTTTTAGGACTCGGCGGCGGTTTACATCCAAATCTAACACCGCATTGGATAGGCGATATCAATTTATTTGTAGGTGGTGGTGGCGGCAGATCCGCATTAGTCGGTGGCGGTTTAATGCTGCGACCATCCATCGGTATCGAATATATGTGGCAACTGGCACGTTTAGGGCTGCATTACAGCTATATCACCTTTCCAAGCGGTATGGTACATAGCTATCAAATCGGGTTAGATCTTGATATTCCGTGTGATATTTATTATCTCTCTGCAAATGATCCCATGCTATCTTCATTGCAAACCATCCTCTTTTCTCATCTAGATTTCGAGCGTAATGAATTTGGATTATTATTACAACGCTACCATCAAAAAAATGGCACATTAAATGTTAATCAAGCGATACAAGACGGTACAATCGATCTGATCGGTGCAGAATTAGATCATTACATCACCACACATGGATTTTGGTATTTAAAAATGGCGGGTGCATACAGTGGCATTCCGAATGGCTATATGGATGTTTTTGGGGGTCTCGGTTACCAATGGCTCATCACTGCAAATGGCATTGCGCTAGTACCGCAATTAGGCATAGGCGCAGGCGGTGGTGGAAGCGTAGACACAGGCGGTGGCATGCTTATACAACCACAACTAGGCATTGAAATCCCACTCATGAATCATTTTGCAGCACGCATCAGCGAAGGGTACATCTGGGCGCCTAGTGGACAACTCAGCGCCTATGCAACAACAGGTGAAATTTTATATCACCTTGATTTTGCAACGAATCATGCTAGTGCCACTTCTGACTTACTCAATCATTATCATGCTTGGAATTGGCGTCTTAGCGCACTCAATCAAACCTACATTCATCCACAACGCAATGCAGACAGCGCAGGTTCTGTATTAGATTCAAAAGCCAATGTACTTGCCATTCAATTAGATCAAATCATGACGCCGTATGTATTTTTTAGTTATCAAGCGGCGGGCGCATATAGTGGTGATCATGTTGGTGGCTATGCAACAGGCATGATCGGCCCAGGAATACAATCTAAGACACTATTTAACGACCATTTGCGATTCTTTGGCGAATGCTTAGTTGGTGCAGGTGGTGGTGGCAATCTTGCATTGTCTGGTGGCGAAGTGATAGAACCACTTTTAGGCTTATATTATGCGTTGACTCCCGCTATCCAATTGCAAACTAGCCTTGGTCAAATCAAAGCATTAAAAAATGATCTCAATACACCTATTTTTAACTTAGGCCTCACTTTAAATTTTGGCACACTAAATCACATTTAAAGTAAAATAAAGGCTAATATACACTCATGACAATGCAAAACATAAAAAGGATTTCAAAACAATGACAAAAAAAGCTTTAATCACGGGCATTACTGGCCAAGATGGCGCATATCTAGCTGAATTCTTATTAAAAAAAGGCTATGAAGTACACGGCATTAAACGACGCACTTCACTGTTTAATACAGCTCGCATTGATCACCTCTTTAATGATCTTACGCTACACCATGGTGACATGACTGATGCAAGTAGTTTACTGCACATTACACAACTGGTTAAACCAGATGAAATTTACAATTTAGCAGCCCAAAGTCATGTCGCCGTTTCTTTTGAAGAGCCGGAGTATACTGCAAACTCAGATGCCTTGGGGACATTACGATTACTGGAAGCCATACGCATTTTAGGCCTCAATAAAACACGTTTTTATCAAGCTTCTACCTCAGAATTATTTGGAAATGCGAAAGAAACACCGCAACGCGAAACAACGCCTTTTTATCCGCGCTCGCCTTATGGTGCCGCCAAGCTCTATGCTTATTGGATCACGGTTAATTACAGAGAGTCTTATGGTATCTATGCCTGCAATGGCATTCTATTTAATCATGAGTCCCCCATGCGAGGCGAAACATTTGTCACGCGCAAAATTACCCGAGGACTTGCACGTATCAAATTAGGGCTAGAAGATTGTTTATACCTTGGCAACCTAGACGCAAGAAGAGATTGGGGACACGCTAAAGATTTTGTTGAAGCACAATGGCTGATGCTGCAACAAGATACGCCAGATGATTTTGTAATCGGAACGGGCGTGCAATATTCTGTGCGTGATTTCGTCCAAGCTGTCGCTGAAGCGTTAGAAATAACGCTGCGCTGGGAAGGCCAAGGTCTTAATACACGCGGCATTGATAGCCAAACCGGTAAAACCATTATTGCGGTGAATCCGCGTTATTTTCGCCCGACAGAAGTTGAGAGCCTACTGTGTGACCCCACCAAAGCACGCCTCAAATTAAATTGGCAGCCTAAAATAAGCTTTCATGAATTAGTCTCTGAAATGGCGCAACATGATCTACAGAAAGCGAGCAAACAAATCAATTTTCCTTATCATGAGGTAGACTTTGTTTAATCACACTTTCAGACTCAAAGGATCATCACAATGAAACTGCTCATTACAGGCGCTCATGGTATGGCAGGCCAAAGTTTAACGCAAAAATTAAAACAATTGAATGATATTCGCTTATTAACACCAACAAAACAGGCGTTAAATCTACTTGATCAGCAAGCTATCAATCATTATCTCCGCGCTGAACAACCAGAAATGATCATTCATCTTGCTGCCCGCGTTGGCGGTATTCAAGCAAATATTGCCAATCCAGTCGCATTTTTAACGGATAATATCCTAATCAATACCCATCTCCTCACAGGCGCTCTATCACACAAAATTAAAAATCTACTGTTTATTGGTAGTTCTTGTATGTATCCAAAAGATCGAGAAATACTTTCTGAATCAGATATGCTAACGGGTCTTCTTGAGCCAACCAACGAAGGTTATGCGCTCGCTAAAATCAGTGGCGCCTCCCTGTGCAAATATATTAATTTACAATATGGCTTCGCTTACAAAACAATCATCCCATGCAATCTTTATGGCCCATATGATAATTTTCATCCCACTCAGTCTCATCTTATTCCGGGCCTCATCCGAAAACTGCATGAAGCACGACAAATGAATAAAAATGAGGTCGTTATTTGGGGTAATGGAGACGCACGACGCGAATTTATGTATGTTGACGATTTAACAAATTTTATCATGCTGGCTATACAACGCATCAACGTATTACCTCAATCTATCAATGTGGGCTTAGGATATGACTACACGATTAAAGAGTACTATCAGATGGCGGCTAAGATCATTGGGTTTCAGGGAGAATTCGTCTACGATAAAAATCAGCCTACTGGCATGCAGAAAAAATTATTAAATATTAGCTTGGCAAAAAACTTAGGGTGGCAAGCACAATCTTCCCTTGAATATGGCTTAAAAAAGACATACGATTATTTTTTATCACTACCCACGTGCTAGATGGATATTATCATGGAAACATATCAACTTGCTTGCAACACATGGGATCAAGCAGAAATAACGGCTATTCAGCACGTAATCGATAAACAACAATTTACCATGGGCAAGGCCGTTTCTGAATTTGAACAGCAATTCGCGCATAAATTTAAGCGCCGTTTTGCCATCATGGTGAACTCAGGTTCTTCAGCAAATTTATTAGCAATCGCCGCATTATGCTATAAAAAAGACAACCCGCTAAAAGTGCAAGATGAAGTCATCGTACCATCACTTTCTTGGTCTACCACTTATTACCCCATTCACCAATATAATTTATCTTTAGTATTCGTTGATATTAATAAACAAACGTTAAATATTGATACTGCGCAATTAGAAGCTGCTCTCTCTCCAAAAACACGTGCCATCTTTGCACCCAGTATTCTTGGGAACCCTGCCCCACTTAAAGAATTACAGCTATTTTGCAAAAAATATCATTTATATTTAATTGAAGACAATTGCGAATCGATGGGCGCCATTTTAGACAATCAGTATACCGGCACATTTGGTATTTGCAGTACATTTAGTACTTTCTTTTCGCACCATATGTGTACCATGGAAGGCGGGGTTATCTTAACAGATGACGAAGAACTATATCACCTGCTATTATGCTTGCGTTCTCATGGCTGGACACGCCATTTGCCAGAAAAAAATCATTTATGCCATAAAACAAATGATCCCTTTTATGAATCGTTTCGTTTTATTTTACCAGGTTATAATGTCAGACCACTGGAAATGTCGGGCGCAATCGGTATTGAACAACTCAAAAAATTAGACACTTTTATAAAAATTCGCCGTGAAAATGCAGCTTATTTACAAACCTTATTTCATGATGATGAGAATTTTTATCTACAACAAGAAAACGGCCAAAGCTCCTGGTTTGGATTCTCGCTGCTCCTGAAAGAAACATGCGACATACCACGCATAAAATTCATTGAACGACTCAATCAAGCAAGTATTGAAGTGCGTCCGATTGTTTCTGGCAATTTTCTAAAAAATGATGTCATTAAATATTTAAATCATCGTATTGTTGGCAAACATGATGATACGGAATATGTGCACGAGCACGGTTTTTTTGTTGGCAATCATCATTTTGATATTAAAAAATTCTTAGATCGCTTAAAAGCTGTCGTCTCTCTCTAACCATCCAATCAGCATAACTCGACTATTGCGCCATATACTCACACTGCAAACAATTGACTAGCTAAACGCCGCATCCTTCAACTAAAATCGATGTGATTGCAGAATACGACATAACGTAAGCTAGAAAAGCTAGGTTGTCCTGTCTCACATGAGTCATTGACATTCCCCCCACTCCCCATTATCCTCAGCTTCAGATCTTCAGGGCAGGGTGCAACTCCCTACCGGCGGTAAACTTATTAGGTGTCCCCTGTAAGCAAGCCCGCGAGCGCTTTTTTTCAATAAAAAGGTCAGCAGACTTGGTGTGATTCCAAGGCCGACGGTTATAGTCCGGATAAAAGAAGAGTATCATATGCATCACGACGTACATAAAAATTACATGTCTCAAGCGTTACAATTGGCAGAAACCGGGCGATATACCGTCTCACCCAACCCTATGGTAGGCTGCCTCCTCGTTAAAGATGGCACCATCATTGGTCGCGGCGCCCATCAAAAAACAGGCGATGCACATGCAGAAATTATCGCACTAAATGAAGCAGGCCATCTTGCAAAGGGCGCAGAAGCTTATGTCACTTTAGAACCTTGCTGCCATTTTGGCAGAACACCACCCTGCACCGATGCTTTAATTAAAGCCGGCGTCCGAAAAGTCAATATCGCCACA
>MGYE01000050.1:12322-17078 GCA_001801625.1 Gammaproteobacteria bacterium RIFCSPHIGHO2_12_FULL_42_10 | reverse complement strand
CCCCATCCGTTAGTCCAGGGTCGTGGCGTTGAACAATTAAGAAAGGCTGGTATTGAAGTAGAAATTGGATTACTAAAAACAAAAGCACAGCAATTAAACGAAATATTCTTTTATGCAACCAAATATCAACGCCCTTTTGTCCTCTCAAAATGGGCCATGTCGTTAGATGGCAAAACAATCACACATCCTGATGATACACGTTATATTTCATCTGCCATTGCAAACACAGCAACACATGACTTACGTCGAGCAGTTGATGCTATTCTCATCGGTAGTCACACTGCAAAACAAGATAACCCAACGCTCATAGCAAGAGATGCAAAGGATTGTCCGCACACAAAACAGCCCGCTCGTATTGTTTTAACAACACGCGGGTGCTTACCATTGAATCTAAAAATACTAGATCAGCAGCTACCCGGAAAAACAATCATCGCAACCACAGAGGATGCTGATCCAAGCTGGCGCCAGGCTATTTCCGAAAAAAACATCGAGCTCATGCTATCACCCAAAAACACACAGGGCCAAATTCATTTACCCAGTTTATTAGATGCGCTCTTTAAGCGAAATATAACCAGCCTATTGGTTGAAGGCGGCATGACTGTACACGAAAGCTTTTTTAATGAAAATTTAGTCAATAAAGTACAAGTAACTGTTGCACCAGTCATCATCGGCTCATTATCTAAAAAGAAACGTTTAGAAAATATAACCATATCAAAGCCGGGACAAGATATTCATGTTATCGGTAAATTTGACACGCTCATCTCTGAAAAATAAACAATCAGTCATTATGAGAGGACAAAAAGATATGTTCAGCGGTATTGTGGAAACAACGGGTAAAGTTACAAAAATAACGATGGTGAATGGCTGTCAAGAAGTGACGATCGCCCACTCGGCTGATTTTCAAGATCTCATTGTCGGCGATAGCATCGCAGTAAATGGCGTATGCTTAACCATCACAACATTCACACACAATACATTCACAGTCACTGCAGTCCCTGAAACACTACGCTGCACGAATCTAAATCACATTCAGACGAATGATTCAGTGAACCTAGAGCGCTCAATACAAATGGGTGGTCGGCTAGGCGGGCATCTTGTGCAAGGCCACGTCGATGATATCGGAACCATACTTGAAATGAGCCCAGATAATAGTAATGCATTGCTAGCAAAAATTCATGTTCCCGAAAGATTAATGCGTTACATCGTACAGAAAGGCTATATCACACTAGACGGTATGAGCATGACCGTTGTTGAAACATCACCAATATGGTTCAGCGTCACGATCATCCCTCACACACAACATGCCAGCATCGCGCAACACTATCACATTGGAAGCGCCATCAATATAGAAGTCGATATTTTAAGCAAATATATCGAAAAACTACTAGGAGTCACGCGACATGCAACTACCAGCCTCCATTAAACGCGTTAACACCGCCATTCAAACACTCAAAAATGGTAGCATGGTTGTTCTGTTAGATCACCCTGATCGAGAAAATGAGGGTGATTTAATTATGCCAGCAGAAACCATCACACCAGAACAAATGAACTTTATGATTCAGCATTGCTCGGGGATTGTATGCTTGCCTATGATGCCAGATCGCTTAAAAAAGCTTAACTTAGACCTCATGGTGCCGCCACATCACAACACGAGTCGTTATCACACGCCCTTTACTGTTTCAATTGATGCAAGAAAAAGCATCACGACCGGTGTCTCTGCGCAAGACCGCGTCAACACCATTCGTGTTGCCATCAATGAGAGAACGGTACCTGATGATTTAGTGCGCCCTGGGCACATCTTCCCCTTGCAAGTGAGAACAGGTGGCACGTTAGAGCGACCCGGGCACACAGAAGGCTCTGTAGATCTCGTCAAATTAGCCGGGTTTAACCCTGCAGCAGTCTTGTGTGAAATCATGAATAAAGATGGAACGATGGCAAAACAATCGCAACTCAATCGCTTTGCCAAAAAATATCATCTACCGATTTTGTATATTGAAGACATTATTGAATATCGATTGCGCCATGAAAGCATGATTGAAGATATCGCTGTTTCATCTTTCCCGCTAGAAAAATATGGTTCGTTTAAAATATCCGTTATTAAAGAAAAAATAAGCGGCGCAGAACATATTGTGCTCACTAAACCACACAAAAATCAATCCAAGCCAACTTTGGTGCGCATTCACTCGACCTGCGCAACAGGCGACCTATTTGCCTCACGTCGCTGCGATTGTCATCAGCAATTACATCATGCACTAGCTGCAATCAGCGAGGAAGGCGGGATGCTGATCTATCTTAATCAAGAGGGGCGCGGCATTGGGCTATTTAACAAAATCAAAGCTTATACTTTGCAAGAAAAAGGTCTAGATACCGTTGAAGCCAATCTAGAACTTGGTTTGCCAATTGATTCACGAAAATACTATATCGCAGCGCATATATTACGCCACTACAAGATTGATCATATTCGTTTATTAACAAATAACCCAGAAAAAATGGCTGATTTATATAAATATGGGATATCACGCATTAACCAAGTCTTGATGCCAGCCTTTCATAATGAAGACAATCAACATTATCTCAACACAAAAAAAACAAAATTAAAACATGCTATTCATTTTAAGCAGGGCAGAAAGGTAGAAACATGAAAACGACCCAACAATATGCGATCGTTGTTAGTGAGTTTAACTCAAAAATTACGCATGCTCTACAAGAAGGCGCTTATAATCGTCTAATAGAGCGAGGGGTTGATAAAAATAATATCATGATTGTCAAGGTACCCGGTGCGATTGAAATACCACTGGCAACACTTTGGCTAGCACAATCAAAAAAATATCAAGCAATCATCTGTCTAGGGGCTGTCATTCGAGGCGAAACAAACCACTACAACTATGTTTGTGATCAGGTGAGTACTGGCTGCCAAACGATTATGTTGCAATATAATATGCCTGTTATTTTTGGCGTCCTGACAACCGATACTTTTCAACAAGCTTTAGATCGCGCAACGGGCACAAAAGGACATAAGGGACAATATGCCGCAGACGCTGCGATTCAAATGGTAAAATTGAGGGAGACGATTTGTGCTGGTGCTGTTTCATAGAGCATGAGCGTGTGTTATTTGTCATATTACTTATCAGCGCATTACGTCATCCCGCGCAGCTTGTAGCGCGGGATGACACGATACGTGCAGTTAATAAAAAACACTCATCACTAATGGCACACTACCCCGCACTCACGACACATACCATCTAAAAATTGCCACAATACAACACTCGCTTCTTTTGCAGCCCGCAATAAATCAGCATCGCCATAGCGCGTAATTAAATCAGCGACTTGTTCGGCATGTTTTACATCATACGCTTGATGTACATCAAAAAAAGCGACTGTTTTTTTATCGGTGATATCGTAGAATTCTTTCAGTCCTTCCATCTTAGAGGCAGAAACTGCGGGTACTTGCGATTCATAAGCATATAGCGCAACCAATCCAGTACGCCAATCTTTTGCGGCTAATTCATAATATTTATCAACCATTGCCTGTGTTTCTAAGAAAGCTTGGGTTGCGTTTACCTGGTCGGAAGAAACGCCCAACCCTTCTGCAAATTGCATCCACAAAGCAGGATGATCCGTACCATGAATTTCTTCATCCACTAAATTTTCTAACAATACTTTACGCGCTGCAATTTCAGGGCATTCGCTATGTACGCGCGAAATAAAACGTGGGAATGACTGCACTTGGTGATAATACTGTGCAGCATAAATCTGTAATGTTTCTTGGCTTAATTCACCCTTTGACCAAGCTTGATAAAATGGGTGTTTTAGTAAATGGTGCTCTGCAATAACAGCATTGATCTGATCAATCAGCAACATAACGACATCGCTCCTGTATAAAATATTCTAATCACACACCCTAAGCTTTCAGGCATGTGTGATTATAAGGCTTAAAGAGGGTATGCTTAAAGAGAATTTTGCAATACACCAAGATGTGCCTTAACACGACCCTGACATTTACGAGTATGCTCCTCTAACTTACGTTCTAATGCCTTAAAAGCATCCCGCATGGCCACATACACATCTTCGCTCGTTTTACGCGTAATCACAAACCTTTTTCCAGGCACAGCGGTATCAATATGAATACTATATAACTGCCCTTGCTGTTTATGCTTCTGCGCCAAACTCACCACAATACGACAATGGATAATATGGCGAAAAAAATGCTTCAATTTCGCTGATTTTTTAAGAATACGCGCTTCTAGCACATGTGAGGCTGGAACATCTTTGATAGTTATTTGTACAGGCGACATGGTGACGCTCCCCCTTTATTGAACCTAACTACAGGTCGTTATCTTGCCCATTTGATATTGTATTTCCCTACTCACAATTGCAGTATAGTTTATCCTGATAATCCTGCAACCCTGAGAATTTTCCCTGTTGTCTTGTATAATTGCGTTATGTACAATCATTCAGACTACAGATTATTAGTAAGAGATTTGATTTTGCTATTATAAGGCGGTACAGAATATTCCACCGTTTTTATTAACCAAACAAGAATATAAATTTATATGGATATTAAAAAAATTTTTTGGTGCAATCATTGCCTCAATATGTCCACCAGGCCACGCATTTCTTTCGATGCACGAGGATGGTGCAATGCGTGCCAATGGATGGAAGAAAAAAAATCTCTCAATTGGACAACCAGACAAAAAGAATTGCAAACACTCTTCGATCAGCGCCGAACAAAAAAAGGTGCCTTCGATTGTATCGT
>MGYE01000050.1:4209-12307 GCA_001801625.1 Gammaproteobacteria bacterium RIFCSPHIGHO2_12_FULL_42_10 | reverse complement strand
AAAAGATGGTTCATATGTTGCTCATACATTAAAACATCGATACAGAATGAATCCACTAACGGTCACTGTACGTCCCGCCCTAGAACTTGAAATAGGCAATCACAATCTAAAAAACTTCATTCAGTCAGGTTTTACACATATCCATATCTCTACCAATGCTGTGGTGCTAGATAGACTCAATAAGTATGGGTTCCTTGAAAAAGGCTTCCCTTATTATGGCTGGTTGATTGCTATCATGACATCCGTGATGAAAATGGCACTCGCTTTTAATATTCCACTAATTATCTATGGCGAAGATGGCGAGATAGAGTATGGTGGCTCAATAGAAAGTAAAAATAAAGCATTGTATGACATAGAGTATATGAAGCGTGTTTATCTGGAGGGCGGACATGACTTAGTATTTGAAAAAATTTTAAAAGATGGCGATATTAACGAAGCTGATTTATCATTATTTCAATTTCCAAATGATGCTGAGATTGCCAATTCAGCATTATCATTGACGCACTGGTCTTATTTTGAACCATGGGACTCCTACAGAAACTATATTGTAGCAAAAGAGCATTGCGGTTTGATAGAAAAAGAAGAAGGCAGCATCGATACTTTCACGAATTTCTCACAAAATGATCAAGCCCTCTATACATTGCATACCTATCTCATGTATTTAAAATTTGGTTTTGGAAGAGCAACACAAGATGCTGGTATTGAAATTAGGCGAGGCGCCATGACGCGAGAACAAGGCATAAACTTGATTAACATGTATGATAATGCCTACCCACATACACTCATTGATACTTTTCTAAAATATTATCAGATCACTAAGACTGAATTTGATTTAGTCTTAGATCAGCATGTCAATCAAGATCTTTTTAAAAAGATTGACGGCATTTGGCAACCAAAATTTGATGTCGGACAGGCTTTTACCACCACACAAAGCGCGCAAGCAGCCTGCCCAGCATGAATGTCGTCATTGTTGACTATGGTATGGGCAATATCCATTCATTAATAGGCGCTTTACGGTATATTGGTGTCCAAAATGTTACGGTATCTGATCAGTATCAAGTATTAAAGAATGCCGATAAACTCATCTTGCCAGGCGTTGGTGCATTTTATAAAGCAATGCAGAGCATCAAAGAAAAAAAATTAGATCAATCTCTGTATGATCTTGTCATTAATAACTATAAACCCATCTTAGGCATCTGTTTGGGCATGCAACTAATGTGCCTATCCAGCACAGAACAAGGCGAACATGCTGGTCTAGGTTTTATTAAAGGCACTGTGAGACGCTTAAATGATAATAAGACACGTATTCCACATGTTGGTTTTAACCAGGTACTTGTGGATGATCACTTAAAACTTTATCGTGACATGACGGGACAAATAGATTTTTATTTTACACATAGTTTTAAAGCAGAAACGGACTTTCCCATTAATCAGTGTCACTGCCATTATGGTGATGCATTTATTGCAAGTTATGAAGCGGATCATATCGCTGGCGTACAATTTCATCCAGAACTGAGTCAAAAAAATGGTCTCAAATTATTAAAAAATTTTGTTGAGCATTTTTAAGGGCCTTGAATGTTAAGAAAAAGAATTATATTTACATTAATCTATTCAGATGGTTTTTTTACACAAAGCAGAAATTTTAGGCTGCAAAAAGTGGGTGATCTTGGTTGGCTTGAAAAGCATTATCAATTTCAAAGAATCTCTTTTTCAATCGATGAATTAATTATTCTAAATGCTTCAAAAAATGCCAAAGCAACCACTGACTTTGCATCTGTTGTCAGTCAATTAACCACCAATGTGTTTATTCCTGTCGCTGTCGGTGGTGGTATTAGAACTGCAGAAGATGCCGCACTACTATTTAAGAATGGCGCCGATAAAATCGTTCTAAATAGCGCATTAGCAAATAATCCACGTTTAGTAAAAATATTAATAGAGCATTATGGTGCACAGAGTGTCATTGCTTCTATTGATTATAAACATCATGATGGCATCAATGAGGTGTTTATATTAGATGGTACTGAAAAAATTGATTATTTGTTGAATGATTATATTCAATATGTAGCAGATCTGGGTGTCGGTGAAATCTATTTAAATTCAATCGATCAAGACGGTACAGGATTTGGCTATGATTTTTACACAATTAACGATATTAAAAATTTAATTAATATTCCTTTAATTATTGCAGGCGGCGCGGGAAATGTACGCCATCTGCAACAGGGGCTGCAAACAGAAGCGATTCATGCTGTTGCAACTGCAAATTTATTTAATTTTTTAGGTGATAGTTTGCCTAATGCAAGAAAAATTATGTTGGATGCGGGAATGAACGTAGCCACTACAAATGAGGTGAGCAAATGGAATTTATAAAAGAGCATATATTGTTACATAAGCTCATCCCCAGATATTTCATTACTCTAAATTCGACATCATCCGAGTATCTAGCCCGGATATTCCAAGCTTCATTGGTTAATCCAAAAAATTTATTCATTAAAATTGACCCGCTCAAAATCAGCTTTTATCTCCCGCTCATTCACTGCAGATAGTGTATCGGGTCGCCAATGTGGCGTATTATCTTTCTCTATAATCGTGGCACGTATTCCTTCCATGAAATCCGCTTGTTTTGAAAAATAGGTTGTTAGTCGATATTCTTGCTGCATACAAGCATCAAAATCAAGTTGACTGCTTCTTTGTAAAACGATATGTGTCACTTTAAGGCTGGTGGGTGATTTTTGAAGCATCGCAACTGCAGCTTGTCTACAAAATATATGTGGAGACTGCTCTAAGGCTCGTATCACGTCTTCAACAGTGTGGCATGAAAAACAATGCTCTATTGCTGCTTGATGCAATATGAGTGGTGACTGCAACACAGGAATCGTAAATTGCGTCAGTATTTTAGTAACCGCTTCATCAGGATCTAGCCCGAATGGTTGTATGAGCAATTGATCGACGACAGCAGGCCAAGCCGCCTCTTGCACTTTATGTTGCACAAGCCCCGCTGACACACAATCATCACATCCAATACGTGCACCCGTCAGTCCAAGATACCAACCTAATTTTCCAGGCAGATGTGATAAAAAATAAGTCCCACCAACATCAGGGAAAAATCCAATCCCCGTCTCTGGCATCGCAAATAGCAATTGCTCTGTCGCCACGCAATGTGAGCCATTAATAGAGATGCCAGCGCCACCGCCCATCGTGATCCCATCTAAAAAAGCAATATAAGGTTTAGGATAATGGTAAATAGCGCTATTTAACTGATATTCATCTTTAAAAAATTGCAAGTAAGATTCATTAGCAAGATGACGTTCATACACCCAACGCAAATCTCCGCCCGCACAAAAAGCTCTGCCGGGCGCTGCACGCACAACAACCGCTTTAATCTCACGATCGTCTGCCCACCGCTGCAATGCTTCATGCATTGCGAGTAACATATTATGATTGAGTGCATTCAATGCTTTAGGACGATTTAATGTGATGACTCCTAAATTTCCCTCGCGTCCAGGTAAATCTGCGAAACAAATATCGTCCATGCGAATGGCCTTATTTTAAATGCTCTCTATTAAAAACCGCCTCTTTTTTCTCAAGAAAAGCATTCACCCCTTCTGTTTTATCAGGCGTGCTACAGCACAATCCAAAATGTGCGGCTTCTAGCTCACTCGCTTCTTCCAATGAAAGATCATAACCAAGCTGTATGGTTGTTATCACACTTGCAAGTGCCTGCGAACTAAATTGAGTTAGTTCACGCAATAAAGTTAATGCATGTGTTTGTAATGTTTCAGCCGGAACAACGGCACTCACGAGTCCCCATTCACATACCTCTTCTGCCGTTACAAGCTGGCCAGTTAAACACAAGTACAATGCACGTCCTTTACCAATTAATCGTGCTAATCGTTGTGTGCCACCAAAACCAGGAATGACACCTAATTTAATTTCGGGCTGCCCAAAACGCGTATGCGTTGCTGCAATCCGAATGGTCGCAGACATCGCAAGTTCTAAACCACCGCCTAATGCAAAACCATGAATGGCTGCGAGCGATGGCTTGCCTAATAATTCTAATTGTCGAAACACAGACTGGCCAAAGCGCGCAAAAGCCAATCCCTGTTCAGCGTTTAATTGAGCAAGTTCCTTAATATCCGCCCCAGCACAAAACCCTTTGCCGGCGCCGGTCAGTAAAACGGCACGAATCGCACGATTATTTTTAGCATCTTTCAAAATCAGTGACAATTGTTCTAATGCAGCATAGCTCAAGGCATTCAGATGATCTGGTTGATTCAAATGAATCTGTAAAATACCTGATTCAGGTTGCGTGATTATCATTAACTGATCAACATCCTGCTGCATCATTCAAACCCTTTTATTCTAACTCACTCATGTTACGCGCCCTCATCCAGAGGCGCGTAACATGAGTAACCCAGCTAAACTTCAGCGCCTGTCTTTGCAAGTAAGTATTCTTCCACTTCCTCTGAAGTCAATAATGCTCGACTCCAAATAGCCAGATAAAGCGTCACAAAGCTAAATATCCCAACTATCAAAAAGTCCCAGCCAAATGGAATAATGTGCTGTCCGCCAAACGAGCCTAGGTATGAAATAAGAACCAACCCAAATAAATACGGTACGAGCCAATAGGCCGCTTTCAATTCGCTCTTTTGAATATTCACTTTATTTCGCCAATAGGCTGTTGCAAATAAGAGTAACCCGACTGCAAGCACAATGCCCAATTTTGAAATCGTTTCCCAGCCAATCCAATAGCTGAAAAGATTGCAGCTATAAAATGCCAGAAAACAAAATGGCGTTGCAACAGGCAAACGAAATGGGCGCGCTTTTTCAGGCATCGATAAACGTAAGCACAAGAGCGCGATCGGACCCATCGCGTAAGTAATGACCATTGCAGAAACCAGAAAATTAACCATGGCTTGCCATCCTGGAAGCGGCAGAAATGACAACATGCCTAATGCAAAATTAACAATAATAGCCCACATTGGAAAACGCTGATGATTAAGCTGCGATAAAAATTTAGGGACATAGCCAATCCGACTCATGGCATATAAAATACGCGCTGTCGTTGCTACATAAACAAGACCCGCACTCAGCGGTGAAATCATGGCATTTAAATAAAGCAAACGTAACAACACAATCAAGCCAAGTGCTGTAGCAAGCCCTACATAGGGCCCCACGTCGCCATGATACGTTAAATGCTGCCAACCTTTTGCAATATCTGCAGGATCCAACGCACCAATTAAACAGGCTTGTAATCCCAAATACAGCAACAAACAGGCTATTACAGACCCTACGGTCGCAAGTGGAATAGCAATCTTTAAATTAGTTGCTTCACCTGCTAATTCAACGCCATTTTTAAATCCATTAAATGCCATCACAATACCACTCGTTGACACTGCGCTAAAAATAGCCTGCCACCCTGAAAAAGAGGTTGTGGCAGTGAGCGTCCCCGTAAAATTAGAAGGTGTAAATTTTGTACGAAATATCACATAAATTGTAAGAATAATGACTGAAAACTTAAAAACAAATAACACAAAATTAAACCGTACGAGTCCTCGATAGCTCAGAATATTAATTAAACACAATATGGTCATTAAAATAGCGGCCCAAGCATAACCCCACGCACTTAAAACAGGCACACCGTGCAGATCTCTCATGAGGGCTGGAAAATGCAAAGAGGCATATTGCAAAACCGCCTGCACCTCAATAGGCGCTAAAATCAAGGCTGTCAACCAAGCTAGCCAACTTAAAATAAAACTGGCAAACGTTCCATGACTGAGTTGTGGGATATGTGCTGTACCACCTGCTATAGGCAACATACAGGCCAATTCAGCAAATGTGAAGGCAACTAAAATAGCTGCAAAACCACCAATAATCCAAGAAATAATCGACGCAGGGCCTGCGATTTTTGCAGCATAAAAAGGTGCGAATAACCACCCTGAACCGATAATGCTATTCATACTCAATACAAATAACGTTAGCGGAGAAATACGACGAATAAATTGTCCCATAGATACCTCGTTAATTGACCATTATCTCATGCTGCGCTCGCACAGCAATGCATTTATTCTGACGATGGTTCCTTGGTGGGGAATGCTGCAGTAGGATGTCGCGCTCGTTGTTTTAAATTTAATTTATCTTGAAATCTTTTCACCGAATATTGCGCTTCTTCTGCCGTCACAATTCCGCATGAAATGCCATGTAAATCAATACGTTCAACACCTGTCACTACTTTTTTATGATAAGCAACCGTATTGACATAATAAGCCAAGGCTTTTATCATACAAACTTTGTCTTCCACCACCACAGCAGGAAGCGTGCTCAATTGTTTGACTAGGTCTTGTTTAATGCCCTTCTTTAGAGGCATTGTTTCATTAGCGGATTTAAAACAAAGCGGAAAATAAGCCTTCAACAACTCTAACCCATATAACACTGCATCTAACCATTTTGGTTTAGCTGGCGCTGCTTTGTCCCTGCCGGTATCACGATTGATAGCGCGAGATTTTTGCACCCGCTGAGGTCCGCGAGATGAGGGGGCTGGCGAAAAAGCAAGTGCAGCAGCTTGTAACTGGTCTTTTAAACTAGCATTACCCATTTATTGCATCCTCTATATCAAACCACTTAAAACTTGCAGAGCTACTTTAATAGAATAGTGGGAATAAAATCAACACAACAAATTATCCCTCTCGCATAGCAATTCCCGCTAACTAGTTGCCTTGGGTGTTATGTAGCACAAGTCAAGCGCAGGAGGCCGGAGGCCGACGAGCCATTGTGCGGAATAACACCCAAGGCAACTAGTTAGCGGGAATTGCTGCCTCTTGCAAAACATTATCTTTCCAATCAAATACTGCTACTGCTATTATAAAAATCGATTTATTTAGTCTGTCCTTTGCGCCAAAGGGAGCACATCACGCCTATGTCAATGGATCATGACAACACAGGATGCACATAAACACAACAAAGGATAGCTAAATGAAGTACACCATTCATCTTGCGAGCGTGAATTTAACGCACATTGATCTCGTTGGTGGAAAAAATGCCTCCATTGGCGAAGTCATACAGCATCTCTCACATGCTGGCATTAAAATGCCGAACGGATTTGCTATCACAACAGATGCCTATAAACAATTTTTAGCGCAACATCAACTCGACAAAAAAATCGCTTCTACCATCCATTCACTTAAGATAAAAAACATTCAATCATTGAATAAAACGAGTGCGAAAATTCGTCGTTGGATCATGGCTGCACCTTTTTTTAAAGAGCTAGAAAATGAAGTTAAACAGTCCCTAAAAAATTTCAAAAGCGCTTCTTTTGCAGTACGGTCCTCTGCAACCGCTGAAGATCTGCCGGATGCTTCATTTGCAGGACAACAAGAAACCTTTTTAAATGTAAAAGGGCCAAACAATATTTTAAATGCGATTAAATGTGTCTTTGCATCACTTTTCACCGGTCGCGCAATGGCCTATCGACATCACCATGGGATTGATCATCTGAGTGCTGCTATCTCTGTTGGCATTCAACCTATGATACGTAGCGACAAAGGGGCAAGCGGCGTCATGTTCACCTTAGACACGGAATCAGGATTCGACAAAGTTATCTTAATTAATGCATCTTATGGATTAGGCGAAGCTATCGTACAAGGTAGCGTCAATCCTGATGAATTTTATGTCTATAAACCAACACTGACGCAAAATAAATTTGCTATTTTACAAAGAAAATTAGGTGAAAAGTCTCTCAAAATGATCTATGCCAATACGAGTCATTTTAGCAATAGCATCAAGACAATCAAATTGCCTGAAAAAATGCGTCAACGCTTTTCTATCAATGATGAAGATGTTCTCAAACTGGCACGTTATGCGCTTATTATCGAGAAACATTATGGCAAACCTATGGATATCGAATGGGCAAAAGATGGTATTAGCGGTGAGATACACATTTTACAGGCTCGTCCAGAAACAGTAAAAAGCCGGCATTCCACACAAGTCATCGAACAATACCAATTAACAAAAAAGGGTAAAATTTTAACGCAAGGCTTAAGTATCGGCCAGCGTATTGGATCAGGACGAGCACATATTATATTAGATGCAAAAAACATACGGT
>MGYE01000050.1:3329-4155 GCA_001801625.1 Gammaproteobacteria bacterium RIFCSPHIGHO2_12_FULL_42_10 | reverse complement strand
GCTATTATCACCAATCGTGGTGGACGCACCTGCCATGCTGCCATTATTGCCCGCGAGCTAGGTATTCCTGCGATTGTTGGCTGTAATGATGCAACATCCAAAATAAAACGTCATGCTGCTGTGACTGTCTCTTGCGCTGAGGGTGAAATTGGCTATGTTTATGCGGGTCAAATTCCTCATCATATACACAAAATTGCAGTCAATAGCATGCCCGACTTACCCATCAAACTCTGCATGAATATTGGTAATCCTGAAAAAGCTTTCACAGCACAATCCTTGCCTAACCACGGTGTCGGATTGGCGCGCCTTGAATTTATCATCAGCAACATTGGCATCCACCCAAGCGCCATATTAAATTTTAAAAATCTGCCAAAAAATATTCAGCAGAACATTAAAAAATTAACAGCGGCTTACGCCAATCCAACCACATTCTATGTTGAAAAACTACGCGAAGGGATTGCCAAAATTGCCGCCGCTTTTTATCCTAAGCCAGTCATTTTCCGCTTTTCTGATTTTAAATCCAATGAATATGCGAATCTTCTAGGCGGCAGCCTATTTGAACTACCTGAAGAAAATCCCATGCTGGGCTTTCGCGGTGCCGCAAGATATCAAAATGAAAGATTTCGTCGTTGCTTTCAACTGGAGTGTCAGGCCATCAAGCTAGTGCGCGAAGAAATGGGCTTAACCAATGCACAAGTCATGATCCCATTCGTAAGGACAGTCGATGAATTGAAAAATGTGATCGTGCTAATGGGGAAAGATGGGTTAAAACGTGGCAATCATCATCTGAAGGTCTATATGATGTGTGAAATTCCTTCCAATATTG
>MGYE01000050.1:0-3297 GCA_001801625.1 Gammaproteobacteria bacterium RIFCSPHIGHO2_12_FULL_42_10 | reverse complement strand
GGATTTTCCATCGGCTCAAATGATCTCACACAATTGGTGCTAGGCTTAGACCGTGATTCTACGATCGTAGCCCCGCTCTTTGATGAAAGAAATGAAGCTGTCAAATGTTTGTTACAAACAGCCATCAACGCATGCAACAAACAAAATAAATATATCGGCATTTGCGGACAAGCACCCTCTGATCACCCGGATTTTGCACGATGGCTGATGGACGCCGGCATTCAGTACATGTCCCTCAATCCAGACTCTATTATGAAAACTTGGATGCTGCTCGCAGATAAACAAAAAATTTCTCAGTAGACTTTTCATGAGGATCGAGTTAAATTTATCATCTTAAAATTGTATTAAAAGGGAAGGATGAGCGACCATGGCAAAAAGAAAAATCGCAACTGCAAAAACCAAAAACCACACAAAACAACCCAACATCACACAGTTAGAAAAATCGTTTTTAAAGATGCCAACACAAATATTGGCACAGTTAAATAAAGAAATTGCTTCATTAAAGAACACAGAAAAAACATTAAAACAAAAAATGATAAAAATTAAGCAGGCAACGTCCAAAAATATCTCTCCTGCCAAGGCTATGAAAACTGCAAAGATAATACAGACATTGACAAAAGAGCTGAAAATTGTCGCCAAATCAATGCAAATAGCACGTGATCAACAAACCAAGCTTATCGCACTTAAAAAGCTTTTAGCGCACTTTAGAAAAAATTGGACAAATCAAGCGCAAGCAATAGCTAAACCAGCTACGATGAAAAAAACCAAATCACGAAATAAAAAAACTTCTAAAAAATCAGCGCAACCATCTATTGATTCATCAAGACCATCGTATATCGCTGAATCGAGAGATGTTTTATCAGAGCAGAACCAAACCGAAGATAATGAAAACGAATTAGAAGAAGAAACTATCGCCTAATCAATCTATTACCACAGCACTCGCTCAAGACCTATAAAGTAGAAAAGTGAGCACTTTATTATCCTGAGCGAGTCCTGCTAGTAGTTTATCAAGGACGAACAAACATCAACTATCAAGGATAGAAGGAGCAAAAAATAATGAATCAAAATGCCACGATGACCGCTGATACAACGATTACTTTAAAGCAAGTTGTCAAAGACACGTTATGTAATTATTTTTCAAATATCGGCGAAGATCAACCGATTGATTTCTATACCATTCTATTAGAAGAGATTGAAAAGCCTCTTTTAGAAGTGCTGATCAACCATACGCATTATAACCAAGTTAAAATGGCGCATATTCTTGGCATGTCCCGCGGCACATTACGTAAAAAATTAAAACAATACGGCATGTTAGACTAAACATGACTTGCTGACGAAGTAATGCAATGCCAGGTTGCTTCGTCACAAAAAGTACACCTCGCAATAGCGAGTTAATCGGTTGATCGTAACAGCACATTCTCACATCGCAACAAGAGAACACTTGGTGATTATCAAACCATCTCTGCACACCATCCAAACAGCCAATATTACCCACTTCATGTCTCATGTTGGGATTGATAATCTATCTGATTTTCACCGTTTCACTGTCGATCACTACCAAGATTTCTGGCGAACTATCATCACAACGCTCAACATTCAATTTAAAAAGCAACCACAACAAATATGCGATCTAACAAACGGTCCCGAAGCACCTAGCTGGCTACCCCATGCCAAAATGAATATAGTCGATAGTTGCTTTACTGGAAACCCCGGAGAGATCGCATTAATTTATCAAATCGACAATGTCATACAAGAGATGACCTATGCAGCACTTGAGTCGCTAAGCAACCAAATTGCAAACAGTCTGATTGCGAGAGGATTCAAAAATCAAGATGCGATTGCCATTATTATGCCAATGAATCACTATGCCGTTGCGCTCTATCTAGGCATCATTAAAATGGGCGGCATTGTTGTTTCAATCGCGGATAGTTTTTCTAGCGATGAAATAGCGACACGTTTGCACATCGCCAATGCCAAAGCGGTCTTTACACAGCATGTCACAGCATGGGCGGGCAGAAAGCTTCAACTTTATGATAAAATCTCTCAGACAAACATCCCTTGTATTATTTTAACCCCCGATCCAAATCACACATCACCAAAACGTCCACAAGATATCACTTGGGATCACTTTTTATTGTCTGATCAAAAATTTGAGTCCTATTCGGCTGATCCCATGCAAATGATCAATATTTTATTTTCATCAGGCACAACTGCGCTACCAAAAGCTATCCCCTGGACACACGTTACGCCTATCAAAGCTGCGAGTGATGCTTATTTTCATCAAAATATCCAATCGCACGATATCCTAGCATGGCCTACCAATTTAGGCTGGATGATGGGCCCTTGGTTAGTCTTTGCAGCCCTCATTAACAAAGCAACCATCGCTCTCTATACAGATACCCCTATGGAGAAACCATTTGGTGAATTTGTACAAAACGCACATGTCACTATGTTAGGTATCGTACCGACACTCGTTGCCCGTTGGAGGCGGTCAAAATGTATGGAATCATTTGATTGGCAGCAGATTAAAGTTTTTAGCTCAACTGGCGAATGTTCGCATGAGGATGATATGAGCTATCTCATGTCGCTTGCTGGCGGCAAGCCCATTATTGAATATTGTGGCGGTACAGAAATAGGTGGCGCTTATTTATCCAGCACCGTGATACAGGACAATTATCCATCATTATTTTCAACGCCTACGATGGGAACAAACTTCGTCTTGCTTGATGATAAAAAACAGATTGCCAATGAAGGCGAGGTTGCCATTATCACACCCGCTATAGGACTATCGACAGTGCTATTAAATAATAATCACCATGATATTTATTTTAAAGATATGCCAAAAGGTCCGCATGGTGAAACGATGCGACGTCATGGAGATGCCCTTAAAAAACTTAAAAATGGCTATTATCGCATGTTAGGCCGCACAGATGATACGATGAATCTTGGCGGCATTAAAGTCAGTGCTGTTGAAATAGAACGTGCTTTATCAGACATCCCAGAGCTCATTGAAACTGCGGCCATTGGCAGAACGGGTAATCATCGCTTCACGGAGCTGGTTATTTATGCCGTGACTACCAATCAATGCAACAAATCAACTATTATGCAACAAATGCAAAATCAAATTAATCGAAAACTTAATCCATTATTTAAAATTCACGAAATCATCTATATTGATGCACTGCCTAAAACCGCCTCTAATAAAATGGTGCGTCGGTTGTTGTCTTAACCCGGATATTTCATCATATAGCACCTACGGACGTGAAAATGGCTTGTCTGCTGCGTTGCAAGAAGAAA
>MGYE01000049.1 GCA_001801625.1 Gammaproteobacteria bacterium RIFCSPHIGHO2_12_FULL_42_10 | reverse complement strand
TGACTCTAAATGCAAATTAGATACCGCCCCTGGTCAGCATGGCGCAAGACGTGGTCGTGAAACAGAGCATGGTAAACAATTACGCGAAAAACAAAAAATTCGTCGTATTTATGGTGTATTGGAACGTCAATTTAGTAATTACTTTGCCAAAGCAATGCGTTTGAAAGGCTCAACAGGTGAAAATCTGCTGAAATTGCTAGAGCGCCGTTTAGACAATGTTGTTTATCGTATGGGATTTGGCGCGACAAGAGCAGAATCGCGACAATTGGTGACTCATTGTGCCATTTTAGTGAATGGTAAAACAGTCAACATCCCCTCTTATCTCGTCATGCCGGGCGATATTGTGTCTGTTCGTGAGAGTGCGCGTAAACAGCAGCGTATTCAAGCAGCGTTAACCTTGGCTCAGACAAGACCCGCTTGTGCTTGGGTAGAAATTGATGCGGGTACTTGTACGGGTACCTTTAAAGAAATTCCAGATCGCGCAGCATTACCGCCAGATCTGAATGAACAATTAGTCGTTGAACTGTATTCTAAGTAAGCAATTATGCTAACGTTGATCTTAACATAGAGAGAGGATTACATGCAGAATAATCCATTTGAATTTTTAACACCTCGCGAAATTGTCGTTGATGTTATTTCGCCCTATCACGCAAAGATCACATTAGAACCGTTAGAACGTGGTTTTGGACATGCTCTCGGGCCTGTATTGCGTAGGATTTTACTATCTTCTATGCCTGGTGCTGCTGTTGTCGAAGCGCAAATTGACGGTGTCTTGCATGAGTACAGCACGATTGCAGGTGTTAAAGAAGATGTAATCGAAATCATGCTTAATTTGAAGGGTGTCGCTATCAGGCTGCCGCATCACGAAGAAGTAACCTTGAAGATCAGCAAAAAAGGTCCTGGCGTCATTACAGCGGGCGATATCGAAAAAGAGTACGATATTGAAATTATTAATCCTAATCATGTCATTGCGCACTTAAATGAACATGGTGTACTCAATATGGTTTTGAAGGTGAGTTTGGGTAGAGGCTATGAACCCGCTCAAGCACGTGTTAAAAAATCAGAATCAAAAGTTGCGGTTGGCGTATTGCAACTTGATGCCAGTTTTAGTCCAGTACGCAGAGTGTCTTATGCAGTTGAAAATGCTCGTGTTGAACAACGTGCTGACTTAGATAAGCTGATCATTGATCTTGAAACAAATGGTACGCTTAATCCAGAAGAAGCGATTAGACGTTCTGCGACCATTCTACAACAACAGTTGGCTGCCTTTGTTGATTTACAGTCTCCCTTGCTAAAGCAAGAAAAATCATCTCATGAAGAAACGACAAACCCGTTTTATCAGCGCCCTGTCGATGATCTCGAGCTGACTGTCAGATCAGCAAATTGCTTAAAAGCAGAAAATATTTTTTACATCGGGGATTTAGTGCAGCGTACAGAAGCAGATCTTTTAAAGACCCCAAATCTAGGCAAGAAATCATTAACTGAAATTAAAAACGTACTCGCTACACATAATTTGTCATTAGGTATGAAAATTGACAGTTGGCGTGGTCCTGTGCGCGAGGAGAGTGAAGATGCGTCACGGTAATATCGGTAGAGGATTAAGTCGCAATAGCACCCATCGTAAAGCGATGTTTAAAAATATGATGGTGTCCGTATTGCGCTATGAACAAATCAAAACGACTTTGCTGAAAGCAAAAGAATTGCGTCGTTTTTTAGAACCTATGATTACGCTTGCTAAAGAAGATACTTTGCATCGTCGTCGTCTTGCACAATCTCGATTAGGCGATCATGAAATTGTCAAAAAATTATTTTCTGATCTGGGCCCATTTTACAAGGATCGTCCAGGCGGTTATTTGCGTATTTTAAAATCTGATTTCCGTAAGGGCGATGCCGCACCTATGGCAATCGTGATGTTAGTTGAAAGACAAACGGAGTCTTAAAGTTATGTATGCTGTAATTTTTAGTGGTGGTAAACAATATCGTGTCCGTATTGGTGATGTTTTATGTCTTGAAACATTAGATGTTGCGGTAGGCGATACAGTGCGCTTTGAACAAGTGATGGCGATTGGTGAAGGCGAAAGCTTGAATGTAGGCCGTCCTTATGTTGAAGGCTCTCAGGTGGCGGGTAAGGTTTTATCGCATGGCAGGCATAAGAAAGTAGAAATTATTAAATTCCGACGTCGCAAACATCACATGAAGCGTCAGGGACATCGGCAGAATTATACACAGGTTGAAATTACTAGTATCGCGTAGGAATGGGATGGAGTATTGATACATGGCACATAAAAAAGCAGGCGGTAGTACACGCAATAGCCGCGATTCAAAACCAAAATACCTTGGCGTCAAGCGATATGGCGGTCAAATTGTTAAAGCAGGTGAAATCATCATTAGACAACGCGGCACCGCATTTCATCCTGGAACACATGTCGGTCTTGGTAGAGACCATACTTTGTTTGCATTAATTGCAGGTCGTGTTGTTTTCTCCATTAAAGGCGCTCTTAAGAGACGTCATGTTAGTATATCGCCGGTGACATGAAATTTGTCGATGAAGCAAATATTAAAGTCGCAGCTGGTAATGGTGGCAACGGCGCTTTAAGTTTTCTACGCTTAAAATTTATGCCTAACGGTGGACCCGATGGTGGTGATGGTGGTCGTGGCGGCAGTGTTTATGTAGAGGCTATGCCGCGTCTCAATACACTCATCGACTATCGTTACATTCGATCCTATCAAGCTGAAGATGGAGAACGAGGCGGGTCAAAATGTTGCTCTGGAAAAAGCGGCGATGACACGGTCTTGTATGTACCTGTTGGTACTGAAATTTACGATGCAGATACAGATGAGCTCATTGCGGATCTCTCAAAACCGCTTCAGCGCGCCATGGTTGCAGAAGGTGGTCGCGGTGGGATTGGTAATACACGCTTTAAGAGTAGTATTAATCGTTCTCCTAGACGAACCATTCCTGGTGGGCCGGGTGAGAAACGACATTTACGATTTGCATTAAAAATATTAGCAGACGTTGGTTTGGTGGGTATGCCCAATGCCGGCAAATCAACTCTCTTAAGCGTGATGTCTTCTGCGCGTCCAAAAATTGCCGATTATCCGTTTACCACACTCTATCCTTCATTGGGCGTTGTGCGTGTTGCCAAAAATCAAAGTTTTGTTATGGCCGATCTTCCGGGACTCATTGAGGGTGCATCAAGCGGTGTAGGGCTAGGCATTCAATTTCTAAAACATGTCTCTAGAACCGAGTTATTGTTACATGTGCTGGATGTGTTGCCACCCGATAATAGCGATCCTGTAAATAATTTTAAAGTGATTATGCAGGAATTAAAACAATATAGTGATTTATTGTTTGAGAAAAAATGTTGGCTTGTATTGAATAAAATTGATTTACTGCCACCTGATGAAGTGGAATATCATTGCAATGATATTATCAAACGCTTAGCCTGGCAGGATAAAGTGTTTATGGTTTCAGGAGTTGCAAAGAAAGGATTGAACGAGTTGGCGGAAGCTGCAATGTATTATCTTGAAAATCGTTTTTCTAATAATCCTACTTAATAACTCACTCACCTTATAACTGTTTTTGAAGTGCTAAGCTTCTATAGCTTTCATATAGACAAAATCGCATACTAGATGGTTGTTAGTTTGCTGCATGCTCATGTATTGTTTCAAATAGTAGATGATTATCTGAGTAATCGATTGGAATTTCAAGTAATACAGGACTATCGAATTGACTCAAATTAAATGTCACCCAAGCCCAAATAAAACCTAATCGTTGACTCATATTAAAGGTAACCGAGAAATCTGGGGGTTGCCGCGATGAGTTTAACCGAAAAAAGATCATATTTAGAAGCAATTAGACGCCGCTACCGACAAGCTAGCCGTGGCAATAAATCGAAGATTTTAGACGAATTCTGCGCTGTTTGTGGGTATAACCGCAAATATGCCATTAGGGTTTTAAGGAAGCGCTGGGCTAAAAAGCGGGGCAAGCCCGGGCCTAAGCGGTGGTATGACCCTGCGACGATCCTGGAGCCATTAAAAGCGATATGGCTGGCCACCGATCAGATGTGCAGCAAGCGGTTGAAAGTCGCGATCAAGGAATGGCTACCACATTATGAAAAAGAATATGGTGACCTTGATGATGTTGTTCGCTTTCGATTATATGGAATTAGTCCAGCAACCATTGATCGCTTGCTCAAACCACTTCGCATTGATCATCCAACAAAAGGTCTTAGCGGAACAAAGCCTGGTCGGTTATTAAAAAATCAAATTCCAATCAGGACAGACAACTGGGATATTACACAACCTGGCTTCATGGAAGTCGATACTGTTGCGCATTGTGGTAATTCACTCGCAGGTGATTTTGTCTGGAGTCTAACGATGACAGACATATTAACATCATGGACCGAGAACAGAGCGACATGGAACAAGGGTGCAACTGGTGTGATGGCGAAGATACAAAATATTGAAAAAAGCCTGCCATTTATGCTATTAGGTTGTGACTGTGATAATGGGTCTGAATTTCTCAACCATCATCTAATTCGATATTTAATGAAGCGAGGTGCACCAGTGCAATTTACTCGTTCTCGTGCATACCACAAAAACGATAATGCACACGTCGAACAAAAAAACTGGACGCACGTTCGTCATCTCTTTGGATATGACCGTTTTGACAATCCAGTATTAGTTGATTTAATGAATGACCTTTATGCAAATGAGTGGAGTCAATATCAAAATCATTTTTGTCCCGTGATGAAATTAATCGAGAAGAAGAAAATTAATTCACGATATTACAAACGTTATGACAAACCAATGACACCGTATTATCGCCTGATGGGGACAACCCAGATTTCCAAAGAAACAAAAGATACACTGCGTGAACAACACAAATCGCTCAATCCTTTTGAGTTAAAACGGATCATTGATAAAAAGCTAAAGCGCATTTTTGAATTAGTCACGGTGACATCAAAAGTCCGGAATCGATTGTAGCCGCCAAAGGAATTAATTATGATTTGATGCTGTGGACTTTGTGGATAACTAAAAATCAAGTTACCCACAAGGGTCCACAGCCAACAAGTTTTTGTTTTTAAAAGATAAAAAGCATATTTTATATGTTTTTGGCCGGTTACCTGCATTATGAGTCAACGAATCAGGGCTTCGGTTACCTTTTAATATGAGTCAACGCGCTATTGATGCCGATAGCTTGTTTTAAAATGGGTATTAACTGATCTGCATGCGTGACTTTAAAACCATGTGCGCCAAAGCTTTCGGCAAATTTAACAATATCAACCGCTCCAAAATGTACGGCGCTATCTCTGTGATATTTGATACGCTCTTGTTCTAATACCATGTTATAGGTGCCATCGCACCAAACGCAATGCACGAGTGGAATTTTTTCGCGGACCGCTGTTTCTAACTCAGCAGCAGAAAACAGAAAGCCGCCATCGCCCGAAATAGAAATAATACGTCCTTTTGATTTTGCAAGACGAGCTGCAATTGCCCAAGGCAATGCAACACCTAGTGTTTGTTGTCCATTACTGAATAATAAATGATGTGGCTCGTAAGAATAAAAATAGCGAGCAAGCCAGATATAATGCGATCCGATATCGCTAATGACGGTATCTTCATCTGAGAGCAATGTGCGCAAATCATTGATAAAGCGCAAAGGGTGAATACGCGGTCCTGCATGATTTTTGCCCGCTTGGATTTTCTCTAAGTTGATGCGTTGTATTTTTTGGATAGCTTCTGGCAGAGTGAACGCTGAAGAGGGGTTGAGTTGTAAAATGATTTTTTCAATATTAAGGGCGATATTACCGATTACTTCGAGAGTAGGCGCATAAGTGTTTCGAATGTTTGCTGGCATATAGTTAATATGAATAATTTTTTTAGTTTGATAGCTGTTCCAGATTTCAGGATCGTATTCAACAGGATTATAGCCAATTGTAATAATGACATCGGCCAGATCTAAGATTTGATCACCTGGTTGATTTTTAAATAAACCAATACGCCCAATAAAATATTTTTCTAGATCATGCGAGATGACACCAGCTGCTTGATAAGTGCCAATCGTTGGCAAGGGATGGTGACATAATAATTCTCGAATCATTCTAGTATTGACAGGGCGACTTGAAAAGCGGCATTTTGTTCATGTCGGCAGGTGATGATTTTGATAGGACTATCTAAGAGTGCATTAAATACAGCATCAATTTTTGAGCCTGGGATACCAAAGACATATTTAACGTCATGCTGTACCAAGCATGCTACTAAAAGTTCCGCACCTGTTTTCATAGGCATTACTCCGTTTTCTTTAGTAAAACTTGCGAATCAATATTGAGATTTGCGGTATCAAAGGCTTGATTATTTAATAATTGCATATTAAATCGACGTAGCAAAGTGACTTTAACCAAAGCATGTTTGCATTTGACATCAAAAACATGCCCACCGATTGTTTTATCATGGTTAATGAAGTGATGGTGAAAGCCAGGAATGGTGATGCCAGCGCTGTAGCTCGGACAGCGTGTTGTGATGAGCGTGCCTTTTGTTTTGGTTAACTCATAAATAGATTGTGTGCTAGACAATGCTTCAGCAAGTGGTTGATAGGGGGCAGATTGACAGCCTTCACTGCGTAATTTGATCCAATCAATTTTTGCGTCAATGCGTATCATGTAGAAAATATTTTTTGTTTTGAGCTGTGCGTCTAATTTTTGATTTAAATCAGTACTATTTTCAACTTGATCAATAGTAAAAGAAAGCGTGGGTTGGTAGGGGCTGATGACAGCAAAAGGCGTACATTGATTGGGGTCTGCAATTTCGGCGTGACCGTTCTTTTTGATACGATAGCAGGCGCCATCTAAGATAACCATTTCGCCATCAATGCGATTATAAGTGCCTAGTCCAATATCACCCAGCGCTTTTAATTGTTGGACTGTGGTATCACCATCATTAATGCCCTGCAAAAGCCCTGTAATGGTCCCAATTTGAGATAAAGTTGGCATAGGACTATTCCTTTCTGTTATCTGGTTTGACTTGATTGCTTTGGTTTAGCATAGCAAAAAAATATTTCAAAATAATCTATTTTCATTTAATTGGTGGTAAAACTCCCATTCTTGATTTCTTAATCTTGTCTGCTCTGTACCCGCATCTCGTAAATCAAATTACTTGTAGCGCCTGTTGTAATTAAAATATTTTTATCAATTAATTCTTTTAATTCACGTTGCAATGTTCTGCGCGTTACATCGGGACAAATTCCTTCAAATTGCTGGATTGAAATGCCACCATGCCTAGCAATATATTCAATTACTAATTTCTGCCTATCCGATAAATGATATTGCTTGGCCATAACGTCGTGTTCTATTGCTTGTCTACCTAGTGATTTCACTTCTTGCAATTGAGTAGATAAGCCTTGAACAAAATATTCAATCCATCTAGTCATATCCATGTCTTGCTGACGTACACTTTGAATCGCCTGATAATAATCGGTTCTATTGCGGTCGTAATATTCACTGATAGTAAATAATTTTTTAAAGTCATATCCGCGCTGATAAAGACAAAGTGTTGATAACAACCGCGCGGTTCTACCATTACCATCTAAAAATGGGTGGATATGCACGAGTTGAAATTGTGCAATACCAGACATTAGCACAGGATGTATCTCTTTTTCGTGATTTATCCAATCCACTAATTCATGCATCATCTGGGACACTTCGAAAGCTGCTGGAGGCGTGTAAATGATATCCTTTGTTTTAGAGTTCACAACATAATTTTGGATTTTACGGTAGTCACCAGGAGTGGCAGCATTGCCTCTCACCCCCCCCACAAGTCGTTTATGAATTTCTCTAATCAATCCTTCGGTAATGGGTTCACCATCGCCTACATAACCGGCGACTAAGTCAAATGCCTGTCGGTAGTTTAATAATTCCCTTGTATCGTCGGGATTAACGATTGCAAGATGCTGGCCTGCCCATAGTCGCTCTGATTGTTCCAAAGTAAGCTGTGTGCCTTCGATATGCGTGGTGTGATGTGCTTCTAATATCAAAGCCTTGTTTTGCATTTTGGCAACCCACTCATCGGAAAGGGTAGCAGCTTCCAAAAATCCCCTCGCTCGCTCTATTGTGGTTAAGGTATTCGCGATTGAATTAGTAATTATAAATTTTTGTTTAAACATTAATATACGCTCCAGTTACCCTATATCTTAGCAATGTCACAAGACTGTCGCAAGATATGTCGCAAGATATGTCGCAAGATTTGTCATAAGAGTGTCGCGGGATGACAGCGCGTAACATGAGTTGCTTATAGAACGCAGCGACCCCCTCTTCTCTCATGCTTTTTATGGGAGGAGAGGGTCGGGGGGGAGAGGAGGGGCTCCAGAATTCCGCCTCACGCAAAAAAACAGGAGGAGAGAGCAGCTTACTCGAGGCCGGCGGCGCGTTTCATGAGGCGGCTTTTTTGTCGGGCAGCTTTATTTTTGCTGATAATGCGTTTGGTGGCCATGCGGTCAATAACGGGGACTGCTTCTGCAATGGCACTTAAGGCTTGTTTTTTATCTTTTGTTTCAAGAGCGGCGGTTGCTTTTTTGATATAGGTGCGTAATTTGGTGCGCATGCCAGTGTTGTTTTCGTTGTGTTTTTCAGCCTGACGAACGCGTTTTTTTGCTTGTTTTGTATTAGCCACAGCGTGGTTCTCTCCATACAGCATTGATTAATGACGATTGGCCGCATATTATAGTCTACGTGTGGGACGTTTTGAAGTGTTAATTTTTAGGGGGGTGTTTTGAGGAGATTGCCCCCCTCTCCCCGGCCCTCTCCTCCCGCAATGCGGGAGGAGAGGGGGTCGCTCCGTGGGGTCGTATCGTATGAGTAAGCAGCTGGTTAAGGCGACTTCGGTTGTCATTAGTATGACTTTTATTTCGCGTATTTTTGGGTTTATACGCGATATGGTGACGGCTAATTTTTTTGGTGCGAGTGCGGCGTTTGATGCGTTTTCGGTTGCTTTTAAAATTCCAAATTTTATGCGGCGTCTTTTTGCAGAAGGTTCTTTCTCGCAAGCCTTTGTCCCTGTTTTAGCAGAATATGAAAAGACAAAATCACAAGCAGAACTCAAATTATTTGTAGATGCTATGTGCGGCACATTAGGATTGGTATTGTTTGTTGTCACTGTATTGGGTGTGATCGGCGCACCTTGGATTGTGCATCTTTTTGCGCCTGGCTTTGTATCGAGCAGTCGCGGCGATCGATTTGATTTAGCTGTGACATTGTTGCGAATTACCTTTCCTTATTTAATGCTAATATCGCTCACTGCTTTTTCGGGTGCTATTTTAAATACTTATTCTCGATACTGGGTGGCTGCATTTACGCCCGTGCTTTTAAATATCTGTATGATTGTTGCGGTGATGTGGTTGTCGCCACACTTTAAAGTGCCTATTACGGCACTTGCTTGGGGTGTGTGTATCGCAGGGATAGTGCAGTTATTTTTTCAGTTACCCTTCTTAAAACACATTAAGCTATTGCCTCGTCCGACCATTGCTTTTAGCAATCAAGGAGTGAAACGTGTTTTAAAACTCATGGTACCTGCTTTGTTTGGCGTGTCAGTAGGGCAAGTGAATTTACTCATTGATACGTTGTTTGCATCGTTGCTTGTGGTGGGGAGTGTTTCGTGGCTTTATTA
>MGYE01000048.1:6393-23248 GCA_001801625.1 Gammaproteobacteria bacterium RIFCSPHIGHO2_12_FULL_42_10 | reverse complement strand
TTGATCGCTTTCGTTTATTCTTTAGATGGCACCATCAACCAGAGCAATCATTTTGGCATACTGCCACTTTCCAGAAGGCAATGAAGAAATTACAAGACAAATACAAGAGGTTAGAGCGGGACGGAACTGCTGACAACAGACAAGATGATGCGCAAGCCTTGATAGACTATACGGTGGGTAATTTTTCTAAAAAGACTCAACAAATTCGCTAATAATAATGCGAGCGTGAAGCAAGTGATCGGTCGTAAGCAAAGTCATGCGCACCTCAGTTAACTCATGTTACGTATCGCACTGCGAAACAGCTAAAATCTGCGTCCCCCTCTCCTACCGCTTTCGGGAGGACAAGGGTCGGGAGTGAGTTAATTAGTATTGAGTAGGCAAATTATTGTATAATCCCTATTAAGGTCAGCTAAGCAATCGCGTGAGGTGCAGTGATGTGTCTTGCGAGGAAAGTCCGGGCTCCATAGGGTAAAGTGCCAGGTAACGCCTGGGGGACAATTGTCTACGGATAGTGCCACAGAAAAGATACCGCCTGAAAAAGGTAAGGGTGAAAAGGTGCGGTAAGAGCGCACCGCAGCATGGGTAACCATGTTGGCATGGTAAACCCCACTTGGAGCAAGATCAAATAAGAGCTCGATAGTACGACCCGTACTGAGCTCGGGTAGATCGCTTGAGGTGTTTGGCGACAAACATCCTAGATAAATGATTGCTCTCGACAGAACCCGGCTTATCGGCTGACCTTTAATTATCAGAGAACGTCTCGATTCCTAAAACTTGTTTGCCCGAAAGACAGCGTGTAACATGAGTTATCAGGTAGCGTGTGGCATTTTGTGGTAAAAAGTGTTGCATCGTGGAAAAATGTGGTACACTAATCTTTACCTACCGATGAAATTAGACTGTTAGTGGGATAATTGTGTGAGGGATTGGTAGGGCTCCTTTTTTGGGGGGAGACTACTATATGTACCGCGGTATCACAGGAGTTAACATTGATGCAAAGGGTAGGATTGCAATGCCTACTCGATACCGCGAGCGTTTTCTGCTTGATAGCAAGAATACGATTGTTCTGACAATTGATACGGAAGAAAAATGTCTTTTGCTCTATCCTTTACCAGAATGGGAAGAGATTGAAAAGAAATTAGCTGTCTTACCTAGTTTTAATCCAGCCGCTCGACGCATACAACGCTTACTGATTGGGCATGCCACTGATATTGAGATGGATGGTCAAGGACGTCTTTTGTTGCCCCCATTATTGCGTGAATACGCAGGTTTGCAGAAAGAAGCTGTGCTTGTTGGTCAAGGCAAGAAGCTTGAATTGTGGGACAACGCGCATTGGGAAGTTTGCCGTCATGCGTGGCTGAAAGAAGAGTCTAATTTAAGCGATTGTGGCCTGCCTGAAGAGGTGAGTAACATTTCGTTATGAGGAGAGGGTTGAGGAGAATATGTATAAAAATAATATAACCTCCTTCCCCCAACCCCTTCCTCCTATAAAAAGCATAGAAGGAAGGGGGCGAGTCCCGTTTTTGCAGAAATAACAGGGAGTTTACTGTTTAATGATGGCTAACCAAATTATGCGCCCTACATTTGATGAACATACACCTGTTCTGTTACAGGAAGCAGTGGATTATTTGGTTGGTTCGCCAGATGGTGTGTATGTCGATGCTACCTTTGGTCGAGGCAGTCACACAAGAGAAATACTACAACGTTTAAGCTCTCAAGGTCGCTTGATTGCATTTGATAAAGATTTAGATGCAGTCACCTATGCAAGAAACAATATTCAAGATGCGCGTTTTTCTATTTTTCATTGTTCATTTGCTAGCATGCAACTTGTTTTGACTGAGTTGCATTTGGCACAAAAGATTCACGGCATTTTATTTGATTTAGGTGTGTCATCACCACAGCTCAGTGAGGGGGCGCGTGGATTTAGTTTCGTCCGGGAGGGCAAGCTCGATATGCGCATGGATCAGAGTCAAGGCGTGACCGCCGCGACTTTTCTTGCGACTATCGCAGAAGATGAGCTTGCCTCTATATTATGGCAATACGGCGAGGAGAAAAAATCTCGTCGGATTGCAAAAGCAATTGTTGCGGCGCGAGAGCTTGCGCCGATTGAAACAACGACTGCACTTGCAGATATTATTGAAAAAGTTTGTCCGCGATCGCGCGTCAATTATCACAAACACCCTGCTACGCGTAGTTTTCAAGCGATTCGTATTGCGATTAATCGAGAGTTAGTCGAGCTTGAAGAAGGTTTGCTCACAGCGCTTCTGGTATTGATGCGGCATGGTCGATTAGTGGCAATTAGTTTTCATTCTTTAGAAGATCGTATTGTCAAACAATTTATAAGGCAGCATGAAAAGGGAGTGGCATTGCCGCGTGGGTTGCCTATCAAGGGCGAACCTTTTCAGGGAAGAATGAAAACAGTGACAGGACATATCAAACCATCTTTAGATGAAATGCATGCTAACCCAAGAGCGCGTAGCGCTATTTTAAGAGTATCGGAGAAGCTATCATGAATGCAGCAGAACGTTTCGTTCATCAGGGATTTTTTGTTAATCCTTTTGTGTCGACCCATTTTTTTTCCTGGAAGCAGTTAACGATGGGATGTGCGATTTTTGCTGTGATGCTAACTGCGTTTGGCGCGATCTATGCGACAGAAACCGCACGTGTTTGGCAGGCTGCAGCGACGCATAATATAGTTGAAGAACATCGTTTACAGATTGAGCGCAGTCAATTATTGTTAGAGCGTAGTGTTTGGATGGCGCCTGCTAGGATCGAATCGATCGCAGAAAATCAATTGGGTATGATTGTACCGACTCATCAATCTACGGTGATTGTGCGTGAGTAGTTTATATCGTTTTATGACGTGCTAAGGTTTGCATCTGCAAATGATAGCGGCATAACATATCTTAAAAAAAGAAAGCTTCTATGGCATGGCGTTTGTATTTTGTATTGAGCATGATTTATTTGGCAGCATTTGGACTCGTTTGGCGAGTCTATGATCTCTCTGTTTTAGATCAACCATTTTTACGTAAGCAAGGCGATGGGCGTGTATTGCGTCTTGTGGATATGCCAACGGTGCGCGGTATGATCGTTGATCGCAATGGGTTTCCTCTGGCAGTGAGTGCCACAGTGTACTCGGTTTGGATTAATCCGTTTGAATTTTCTCCAACCAAATCTGAATTATTTTCTTTAAGTCAAATATTGCATGTTAAACAGCAAACACTCGCTGCGTTAATGAAACGCGGTGAACGTGCTGACCGTGAGTTTGTTTATCTGCAGCGCGGGTTGCCGCCACACATTGCCAATGCTGTCAATGGGTTGCATTTACCTGGGCTTTATACGCAGGTTGAATATCATCGTTACTATCCTGAGGGTGAATCAACCGCACAACTGGTTGGGATCACTGATATTGATGATCATGGCAAAGAAGGTTTGGAGCTCGCCTATAATCAATGGTTGCAGGGAGTGCGAGGGCAGCAGTGGGTGATTAAGGATCGCTTAGGTCGAACAATTGATCAATTAAAAATAGTGAAGGAGCAAGAACCGGGGCATCACTTGGTGTTAAGTATTGATCGTCGTATTCAGTACCTTGCTTATCGTGAACTATTAAATAGCGTGACTGTTAATAAAGCGACCTCAGGCAGTGCGATTGTGTTAGATGTGAAAACGGGGGAAGTGCTTGCAATGGCTAATTTGCCATCTTTTAATCCAAACCAACGTTTTCAGAGAGGCAATCATGGGGATTTGCGCAATCGTGCTGTGACCGATATGTTTGAGCCAGGCTCTACTATTAAGATTTTCAGTATCGGTGGTGCATTAGAAAAAGGAGAAGTTAAGCCGGATACTATGCTTAATACTTACCCTGGTTGGATGCGTGTCGGACATAATTTGATTAAAGATGTACATAGCAAGGGCCCGATGACTGTGACGCAGGTTTTGCAGCGTTCTAGTAACGTCGGCGTTTCAAAGATTGTTTTGGGATTGCCAACGGGCTATTTAGAAGGTTTTTTACGTCGTGTTGGATTCGGTGAAGCAACAGGTATTACGTTTCCTGGTGAACAAAGTGGTGTGCTGAGTTCTGATCATCCCACGGGTACCTTTACATTGGCGACACTTGCTTTTGGTTACGGGTTGTCGGCAACCCCCTTGCAATTAGCGCGCGCTTATCTTGTGATAGCAAATGATGGTAAAAAAATTCCAATCACTTTGTTGAAGCAAGATGAGATACCGCAAAACGAGCGCGCAATGGATCCGAAATTGGCAAAGAGCTTGGTCACCATGTTGCAATCCGTTTTGCAAAAAGAAGGAACAGGCTATCTAGCCAATGTGCCTGATTATTGCGTTGCAGGCAAAACAGGCACTTCTGTTAAAGTGGGTGCACATGGTGGATATGAGAAGCATCATTATATTTCTTCTTTTATTGGAATGGCGCCTTGTGATCACCCTAGATTGGTGGTTGTAGTATTTATTAACGATCCGCTTGGTAAAGCGTATTATGGAGGAGTGGTATCAGGGCCTGTATTCTCAAAAATCATGGAAGGATCCTTAAGGATATTGAATGTCTCACCATAAAATAACCTCGTCATTGCGAGCCCTGCGCTTTTTGCGGGGCGTGGCAATCCAGAGAATTGCTGGATTGCCACGGCCAAACGCTTCGTGGCCTCGCGATGATGGGGTTACTTTAATGAGGAGCCCCCACCCTAACCCTCCCCCTCGGGGGGAGGGGAGCAATAGTGGGGTGGTTGTTGGTTTTGTTATTTATTTTTTTAGTATCCTTTTAACAGGCTGTGCGGTTGGGCCTGATTTTCATGAGCCAATTGCCCCGCAAGTGTCGTCTTACACCGAATCTCCGTTACATTTAAAAACTGTTGGCGATACGCAAGCTACGCGATCTGCAGATCACGCTCAATCTTTTGATTACAGCCAAACGCTAGAAGGACAATGGTGGCGCATGTTTCGCTCGTCTGCGATCAATGCACTAGTGAATCGAGGTGTGCAGAATAGTCCAAATTTACTTGCGGCAGAGGCAAAATTAAAAGAAGCGCAAGAAACATTATCAGCGCTCAAAGGAAGTCTATTGCTTCCTTCTTTTGATTTAGCGGGGAGTGCTGAACGTCAACGTTTTTCAAATAGCACCATTGACCAATCTGGCTCATCTGTTTTTAATTTATTTAATGTTTCTATCAATGTCGCCTATACGTTTGATATTTTTGGTGGGGTGCGTCGTCAAATTGAATCAGCTGCTGCGGCGGTTGACTATGAGCGTTTCATCATGGAAGGCGCTTATCTTGCGCTAACTTCAAATATTGTTACAACCGCTATTACGCTTGCATCTATTCAATCTCAAATTCTTGCTACGGATAAACTCATTCATATTCAATCAGAAACATTACGATTGATGGAGAAACAATTACAGTTAGGCGGTATTGCTCATGCAGATATTTTATCGCAAGAGGATTTATTAGCAGCAACGCGTGCACTAAAACCACCGCTTGAGAAAAATTTATTTGCTGCTCGTCATGCATTGTCTATTTTGATGGGTGATTTGCCTAGTGAAGGTAGTCTACCCAATATCGATTTGGATCAGTTGACGTTACCGAAGCGATTACCGATTACTTTACCGTCTAAGCTGGTAGAAACTCGTCCTGATATCAAAGCACAATCTGCTTTATTGCACGAAGCAAGCGCAGCCATTGGCATTGCAACAGCGAATTTATTACCGAATGTGACATTAAGCGCAGGTAATGGATGGATATCGCCTACGATGGCGTTGTTGTTTTCTACACCCGTATCGGGCACTTGGAATCTTGGCACAGCATTTGCGCAGCCTATTTATCGTGGTGGCGCCTTGATGGCTACAAGGCGAGCGAAAATTGCAGCTTATGTGAATGCTGCTATGTTGTACCGTCAGACTGTCTTGCAAGCTTTTGCTAATGTTGCCGACTCATTACGTGCAATTGACGAAGATGCACGCGCCTTTCATGAGAAGCGACTAGCAGAATCTGCATCGCGCGAATCATGGCGGCTCACTGGTAAACAGTATCAGCTGGGCGCGGTGAGTTATTTAACAGTGTTGTCCTCAGAGGTGCAGTATCGTAAAAACTTGATTGCCCGTATTCAAAGTGAAGCATTGCGATATAATGATACGGTTGCTTTATTTCAATCATTAGGCGGGAGTGACGCATGGCACTCATGAAAAAAAATATGGTCAGGATGTTGATTAGCGTTGCAATCTTATTTGTGCTTGTTTTTGGCTATAAAGCCATGCATGCGTTGTTTCACTATCGATATCTGTCATCACATCGCTCGCAAGTGATAGACGTCTCAGTGATCACGGCAGCTTATACCAAATGGCAGCCACAGCTTGAAGTGGTAGGCAGTGTTCGCGCTCAATTAGGCATTAATGTGACAACTGAGTTAGCTGGTATGATTCGCACGATTTATTTTTCACCTGGCGCCATGGTTGCGAAAGGTGACTTATTGGTTGAACTTAACATTGATCCTGATATTGCAAAATTGCATCAGTTAGAGGCAAGTGCAACGCTTGCTGACATTATCTATCGTCGTGATAAAGCGCAATATGCTATTGCTGCAATTAGTAAAGCAACGTTGGATACGGATGAGGCAAATTTAAAAAATGCAGATGCCATGGTTGCGCAACAAACAGCGGTTATTGCACAAAAAACGATTCGCGCACCTTTTTCAGGTCGCTTAGGGATTTGCGTGGTGAATCCTGGTCAGTACTTAAATCCAGGCGATAAAGTGACTTCATTGCAAGTCTGGGATCCAATCTATGTCGATTTTTATGTGCCACAGCAATGGATCAATCGTATTAAAGTCGGACAGCAGGTTCAGGTGAAGATGACGACTGGTTCGCGCCAATCATTTGCGGGAAAAATCACCACAATTGATGCAGCATTTGACCCCAGTGTACGCAATATTCAAGTTGAAGCGACACTTGCGAATCCTACACTGAAATTAGCACCCGGTATGTTCGCAGTCGTGACTATCAATACGGGGGCTGTTACGAATCGTCTGACCTTGCCACAAACTGCGATTAGTTTTAACCCCTATGGTTCGACTGTTTATCTTGTGAGGGAAGTAAAGGACACGAGATTGACTGTCAAGCAAGCTTTTGTGAAGACGGGAGAAACGCGTGGCGATCAAATTGAGATTTTGTCGGGGGTGAAAGTGGGTGATCGTGTCGTAACAAGCGGTCAATTGAAATTACAAAATGGGTCGAATATTGCAATTAATAATAAAGTGACGCCGATGAATGAGATGGCGCCGCACCCTATAGATGAGTAAGGCAAATCAATCATGCGATTAACTGATATTTTCATTAAACGCCCAGTGCTTGCGATGGTTGTCAGTTTATTAATACTCGTTTTAGGATTACGCTCAGCGGGCTTACTGCCAATTTTGCAATATCCTTTTACTGAAAACGCTGTTGTTACTATTTCTACAGCCTATATCGGCGCAAATGCTGACTTAGTCGCCGGATTTATTACAACCCCTTTAGAAAATTCCATTGCGCAGGCTGAAGGTATTGATTATATGACTTCAACTAGCACACTCGGGGCAAGCACTATTTCTGCTAATTTGAGATTGAATTACAATCCAGGCTTAGCCATTGCAGATATTACAACCAAAGTAAATGCGGTACTCAATCAATTACCCACTAATTCTCAACAACCTGTTATTACAGTAGCGGTGGGCGAAACGATCGATTCAATGTATATCGGTTTTTATAGTCATGTGCTTGCCAGCAATCAAATTACAGACTACCTCATACGCATTGTGCAACCTAAATTGCAAGCAGTTCCGGGTGTGCAAGTTGCTGAGATTCTGGGAGAAAGGCAATATGCATTGCGTGTTTGGTTAGATCCAATGAAGTTAGCAGGTTATGGATTAACGCCCGCAGATATTTACAGCCAGTTGTCTAAAAATGACTTCATTGCTGCTGTGGGGCGCACAAAAGGGAATATGCTGACAATCGACTTGACAGCCAGTACTGGTCTTACAGCGGTAGATGAATTTCGTCGTGTGGTTATTAAATCACAAAATGGTGCCATTGTGCGTTTGCGTGATCTTGCCAAGGTGACGTTAGGCGCACAAAATTATAATTCTTCTGTTCAATTTGATGGGGAGTCAGCTGTTTATATTGGGATTAAAGTTGCGCCTAGTGCAAATTTATTAACGGTTGTCAGTGGTATTCAGGCGATGATGCCTTCGATTGCACAGCAGTTGCCAGAAGGATTATCAGCAAAGATTGTCTACGATGCAACAGAGTATGTGAATAGTTCGATTAGAGAAGTTGCGATGTCATTAATTGAAGCGTTGGTGATTGTAACAGTCGTGATTTTTTTATTTTTGGGTTCGATACGTTCAGTGATCGTTCCTGTTATTGCCATGCCACTTTCTTTGATTGGCGCCTTCTTTATTATGTTGGTTTGCCATTTTTCTATCAATTTATTGACGTTGCTTGCTCTGGTGCTTGCAATAGGATTAGTGGTAGATGACGCGATTATTGTTGTTGAAAATATTCATCGTCATCTTGAGGCGGGTACAGAGCGGGTTTCTGCCGCTTTGAAAGGCGCTTATGAATTAGCTAACCCTATTCTTGCGATTACGGTTGTCTTGATAGCGGTTTATCTGCCTATTGGATTTATGGGAGGGTTGACAGGTGCGTTATTTACTGAGTTTGCATTTACATTAGCTGGTGCTGTGACTATTTCTGCAGTGATTGCTTTAACGCTCTCTCCGATGATGTGTTCCAAATTATTGCGCCCAACCAATGAAGTACGTCGTTCTCGTTTTAGTGAATGGGTCGATCATCAATTTGACCGATTGCAAAAATCTTATCATTATTTTTTAACGCGAGCATTGAATTTTTTACCCGTGCTCGCTGTGTTTGCTGGGATTATTTTGGTCAGTAATTATTTTTTATTCATCACCTCACAATCTGAGCTTGCGCCGCAGGAAGACCAGGGCATTATTTTAACTCAGTTAACAGCAGCGCCTAATGCTACTTTGCGGCAGACCGCACTTTATTCTCAACAATTGAATGATGTTTTTTTTCAATTTCCTGAAACTGACCATACTTTCACAGTCGATGGTTATAATGGTTTAAATACCAGTATCAGTGGGATGGTGTTAAAGCCGTGGGATGAACGCACGATGACAACGAATAGGTTGCAACCTATTGTGCAAGAAGCTGTAAACAAGATAGCGGGCGCTAAAATTGTCGCTTTTCAAAATCCTTCTTTGCCAGGTGGTGGAACAGGTTTGCCGATACAATTTGTGATTCAATCTACCGGTTCATTTAATGATTTAAATGAAGTTGCACAACGCTTAATGAAAAAAGCACGCGCAACAGGGCTTTTTATGTATCTTGACAGTGACTTGAAGATTGATAAAAAACAAGTGGCGATTAAACTGGATCGTGATAAAGCAGCATTATTAGGATTGACGATGCAAGATATTGGCAATGTATTGTCTGCTGCATTGAGCGAGAATTATGTGAATTATTTTGCTTATGATGGTCGCTCTTATCAGGTTATTCCTCAGGTAAAGCAAATGGATCGACAGAATGCCGATCAGATTTTAAATACTTATATACGGTCCGCAAGTGGTATTTCTGTTCCGCTTGCGACTGTTGCAAGTTTGCAGACATCGGTTGTGCCGGAATCGATTAATCATTTTCAGCAACAAAACTCAGCAACAATCTCAGCAATCGCATTACCTTCTGTTACCATGGGAGATGCATTAGCTACATTTTCATCGATTGCAAAAGAGATTTTACCGACCGATTATACAACGGATACGGCCGCACAATCTCGACAATATACAAAGGAAAGTAGTGCGCTAGCTGTGACATTTTTGTTTTCTTTAATTATTATTTACCTATGTCTTGCTGCCTTGTTTGAAAGTTTTCGCGATCCCTTAATTGTTTTGATCAGTGTACCCATGTCTATTTGCGGCGCTATGATTTTTATTAGTATGGGATTGGGCGGCGCAACGCTGAATATTTACACGGAAGTTGGTTTGGTAACTTTAATTGGTTTAATTAGCAAGCACGGCATCTTGATTGTTCAATTTGCAAATGATTTGCAATTGGAGGGAAAAAGCAAACGTGAGGCGATAGAGATGTCTGCTAGTATTCGGTTGCGACCTATTTTGATGACCACAGCTGCCATGGTTTTAGGTGTTGTTCCGCTCTTAAGAGCAACTGGAGCGGGTGCGCTGAGTCGCTTTGATATTGGGCTTGTGATTGCATCTGGTATTTCAATTGGGACTTTATTTACGCTGTTTGTCGTGCCGGCCATGTATCTTTTGCTGGCAGATAATTTATAATTTATTTGCGCGGGACGACACACGGGATGACAATGTAGTGGTGAGTGATTTATACTGAAAGAGTCATGTAAATATTGTTACGATCACTCCCTATGCTTTTGTCTACTTTACTACAAAATGAGTACGCTCTTCCGACCAACTTAGATCGTGAAATAGTACATCTTGCTTTAGATAGCCGCCATGTGGCACAAGGCGGCCTATTTTTGGCGATCCAGGGCACTATTTGTGATGGTCGTCAGTATATTGAAGAAGCGATTCATGCTGGTGCGTGTGCGGTATTGGTTGAAACCAGCGTCGCAGATGCACCTATTTCATTGGTAGATGGGGTACCGGTTATACCCATTCGATTATTAAGAGAGAAAATGGGCCGATTGGCGAGCCGTTTTTATGATGAGCCCTCAAAAAAATTGCGGGTGATTGGTGTGACAGGGACGAGCGGTAAAACATCTTGCACGCATTTTATGGCGCAAGTCTTGGATCGCCCTTGTGGTGTCATCGGTACATTAGGAATAGGGTTGCTGCATGCATTAAATGCAAATATTGGTACGACGCCAGATGCCATTTCATTGCAGGCAATCTTACAGCAGTTTGTAGAGGCGCAGATTGAATATGCTGCAATGGAAGTAACGTCGCATAGTATTCATCAAAAGCGTATTCAAGGTATACATTTTGCAATGCGCGTTTTTACCAATTTAACGCAAGATCATCTAGATTATCATGGCAATATGGCACAATATGCCGCAACGAAACAGGCTTTTCTAGTAGATGATTCAGATGGAAGCGATTTAATTATTAATGCTGATGATCATTACGGCAATCTTTGGATAAAAGAGTGGCATAGGCGTCCTCGGCTGTTTGCATATGGCATGAAAGAGACCGTGGCCTTACGTGATAGTCTGCCTGCGATTCATGCAGAAATTGTGAAACACTCTCTTTATGAAATACAGGTGAAACTGACGACCCCATGGGGCGATGATAAGTTGTCTGTGCCGTTGTCTGGTTTTTTTAATTTGAGCAATGCTTTGGCCACCTTGGCTGTGGGGTGTCTTTCAGGGATGCCTCTGCAGGCAGTCTTAACGCGTCTTTCAACTTTGCAGCCCGTTGTTGGGCGTATGCAAACTGTTTCACTGCCAAACGCACCTTTGGTCGTGGTAGATTATGCACATAAACCGGATGCGCTACTCAATGTATTGTCTGTATTACGTGCAGAGACGACGGGCCGGTTAGTTTGTATTTTTGGCTGTGGAGGTGAGCGGGATCGTCTTAAACGACCGGTGATGGCTCAAATTGCAGAACGTTATGCAGATGACATCATTGTTACCAATGATAATCCTCGACATGAGGCACCTCAATCGATTGCTGCTGAAATTATGCAGGGTTTTAAACAGCCTCTGCGTGTGAGACTGATATTGGATCGTGCCTCTGCTATTTTTGAAGGGATTCGCAACGCTAAACAGCATGACTGTGTGTTGATCGCAGGGCGTGGCGGTGAGACAGAGCAAAAAATAGGTGATAGTATCATTCATTTTGACGATGCGGCAGAAGCGATGAAGTGCCTGAGTATGTGTTATCACTCAGAAGATTAAGGTCTGCTGACAGACCCTAATACAATGGAGAGAATATGTTACTTTGGTTGAGTGAATTTTTAGTCAATTATTATCATACATTTTCAGTATTTCAATATTTGACATTGCGCGCTATCTTGGCTGCATTAACGGCATTTGCCATTGCGCTTCTCGTTGGTCCTTTCTTGATTCGTCGACTGAGCGCGCATCACATTGGCCAGGTGGTTCGAGATGATGGCCCTAAAAGTCATTTCGGTAAATCAGGTACACCGACAATGGGCGGTCTATTAATTATTTTTGCAATTGCAGTCAGCACAATATTATGGAGTGATTTAACTAATCGTTACGTCTGGCTCATTTTGATAACGATGTTTGGGTTTGGTGGGATTGGTTATTTCGACGATTATCTAAAGTTAACCTTAAAGAATAGTCGCGGATTATCTGCAAGATATAAATATTTATTTCAGTCTGTGTTTGGTCTGCTTGCGGCAAGTTATTTGTATGTGACTGCCTCTACGCCCGCAGAAACAGAGCTTTTAATACCGTTTTTTAAATACGCCTCTCTTGCTTTGGGACCGTTTTTTATTTTGCTAGCCTACTGTGTGATTGTTGGCTCAAGTAATGCAGTTAACTTAACAGATGGATTGGATGGGCTGGCGATTGTTCCTTCGATCATGATTGGAACAGCATTGGGTATTTTTGCGTATGTGACAGGCAATAGTCATTTTTCATCGTATCTTGTTTTGCCCTATGTGCCGCATGCGGGTGAAATTGTTATTTTTTGCGGTGCGCTATTAGGTGCGGGTTTGGGGTTTCTTTGGTTTAATACCTATCCTGCGATGATTTTTATGGGCGATGTGGGTGCATTGGCGTTAGGCGCGTCCCTTGGCTTGATTGCAGTGATTGTTAGGCAAGAAATTGTGTTCTTCTTTATGAGTGGTGTATTTGTAGTTGAGACACTTTCTGTGATTTTACAGGTTGGATCCTACAAAATGACGGGGAAACGTATTTTTAAAATGGCGCCTATTCACCATCATTTTGAATTGAAAGGATGGCCTGAACCACGCGTGATTGTGCGTTTTTGGATTATTGCATTTGTATTGGTATTGTTTGGTTTAAGCACGTTAAAATTGCGATAGGGTAAGTTTGTGGCACAGAATCTTGTTGTTGGTTTGGGCGTAACGGGTTTATCCATTGTGCGTTATCTAAAAGCACAAGGTATACCCTGTGTTGTCGTGGATTCGCGCGAACATCCGCCACAACTTGCTCAATTAAAATCAGAACATCCAGATATTCCTGTTGTGTTAGGTGCATTTGATCATGCGCTCTTTGAAACAGCTGAGACGCTCATACTGTCGCCTGGCATTTCTCCTCATGAACCCATTATTTTGCAGCAAATGAAACGAGGTGTCCCCGTCATTGGCGATATCGAATTATTTGCACGAATCAATCAGACACCTGTGATTGCAATTACGGGTACGAATGCAAAAAGTACCGTCACGACTTTGGTTGGTTTGATGGCTAAAGCCTGTGGTTACCGAGTGGCCGTGGGTGGCAATTTAGGAGTGCCGGCACTAGATTTGTTGGTGGAGATTGAGACTGATTTGTTCGTATTGGAACTTTCTAGTTTTCAGTTAGAAACAACTTATTCTTTGCATGCAAAAATCGCAACGATTTTAAATATCACACCTGATCATCTAGACCGTCATGAGACGCTTCTTGCGTATTGTCAGGCCAAGCAACGTATTTATCAGCATTGCGAGCTTGCCGTTTGTAATCGCGATGATAGGCTGACAGAAGCAACGCTTCCTTGTAAATTATATTTCACGTCGCATGTGCCGCAAGAAGGTGAATTTGGATTATTGAAAGTGAATGGAAAAACACATCTTGCATTCGGCGATCAACCTTTGTTAGCTATTGATGTTTTGCCTGTTTTGGGTGGACACTATTATATGAATGCATTGGCAGCATTATGTATTGGATATGGCTATGGCTTTTCAATGGAGCGGATGCTTCAAGTGTTGCGTGAATTTAAAGGTCTACCGCATCGCTGTGAGTTAATTAGAGTACATCGCCAGATAGGTTGGTATAACGATTCCAAAGGCACGAATGTAGGCGCGACGGAAGCTGCGATTCGTGGGCTAGGCGATAGCTGTGATTGTGGTAAACTGATTTTGATTGCAGGCGGTGTTGGTAAAGGTGCTGATTTTAGCGTGCTTCTCCCGATGGTAAAGCAATATGTTCGCCATGTTATTTTGATGGGTGAGGCTGCGCAAGAAATTGCACAGGTTATACAAGGCGAAGTCTCTTGTACATTGGTTGGCAGCATGCAAGATGCTGTTGAAACAGCCAATCAAGTCGCTCTCCCTTATGATCATGTTTTACTGTCTCCTGCTTGCGCAAGTTTAGATATGTTTAGAAATTTTGAACATCGTGGAGAAGTTTTTAGTGAGCTTGTACGTGCATTGTAACGAACTGCTGAATTCAGATTAGAAGAAGGCTATATGCATTCACGCCGCACGAATCAATCACCTCTAACGCCACCTGCGTTATACGATAAATGGCTGGTTCTAATGATTGCAAGTTTGCTTGGCGTGGGACTTGTCATGATGTCATCAGCTTCCATTGTGATCTCTGATCATCTACAGCATCAACCTTTTTACTTTCTTTTTAAGCAACTGGTTTTTTTGACGCTAGGTATTTTATTGGGCGGTATGGTGATGCAAGTCGAAATACGCCTATGGGAAAAATTAGGTGCCTATTTATTGTTGATTGTGTTGTGCCTTTTATTTTTTGTATTAATACCTGGTTTCGGACATCGGGTGCATGGTAGTACGCGATGGATTGGTTATGGTCCATTAACTTTTCAGGTGTCTGAGTTGGCAAAAATTACCGTTATTATATATGTAGCGGGTTATTTAGTAAGACGACAAGAAGAGATGCAAACACAGTTAAGTGGTTTCATTAAGCTGATAGCGATTTTAGGGATTGTAGCTGTGCTATTATTGTGTGAACCTGATTTTGGATCAACCGTTGTGATTGTGGCAACCGCTCTTTGCATGATGTTTTTGGCGGGCGTTAAACTCCGACACTTCCTGTGTTTATTTGGATTAACATTGATTGCGTTAGCATGGGTTGCTGTTTCTGCACCTTATCGTTTAGCCCGTTTAACGAGTTTTTTGAATCCATGGGCAAGTCCTTTTGATACGGGCTACCAACTGACACAATCATTAATTGCGTTTGGGCGGGGGAGTTGGCTGGGTGTTGGATTAGGAAAAAGTATCCAAAAAATGTATTATCTACCTGAAGCGCATACTGATTTCTTGTTTGCGGTGATAGCAGAAGAGTTAGGTTTAATGGGTGCTTGCTTTGTGATTGGTTTATTTTTATTTCTTGTAACGCGCGTCTTTATGATTGCGAGAAAAGCAACGACTCTAGGAAATACTTTTGCAGGCTTGTTAGCTTATGGATTGGGTGCTTGGATTGCGATTCAATTTATCGTCAGTATTGGCGTCAATGTTGGATTTTTGCCGACAAAGGGCTTGACGTTGCCTTTTATGAGTTACGGCGGGAGCAGTGTTCTGGTGAATTGTTTGATGTTTGCTATTTTATTGCGGATTGATCATGAAAATCGGATCAGCGTAGGTCGTAAGTGGTAGTTATGAAAAAATTAGAGCGCGTATTGATTATGGCGGGCGGCACGGGTGGGCATGTCTTTCCTGGACTTGCATTTGCGGCGCATTTGCGTGAACAAGGCGTTGTCGTGCATTGGTTGGGCACAAAAGAAGGGCTTGAGGCGCGTCTTGTGCTGGCGTCAAATTTGCCCCTACATTTTATCTCTATTCAAGGTGTTCGCGGTAAGGGGATGACATCTTTTTTGCGCATGCCATTTAAAATGATTAGCGCTATTTTGCAGGCGATGCGTGTACTCTATTCAGTTAAGCCTCAAGTTGTGATTGGTATGGGTGGCTTTGTGAGTGCACCAGGTGGTATTGCAGCGTGGCTAATGAGGTATCCATTGGTCATTCATGAACAAAATGCAAAAACAGGACTGGCTAATCAATTGTTGAGCCTGCTGTCTAAAAAAAACTGTGCTGGATTTGAAACGGCATTTCAAGTTTCACCTAAAACCAAAGTGATTGGCAATCCAGTGCGTGCTGAAATTTTACGTTTATTACCCCCAAGAGATCGTTTATTGCCTGCACATATCCCCTTTCATTTGTTGGTACTAGGCGGGAGTCGTGGAGCGCGAGCAATCAATAAACTCGTCCCTCAAGCACTAGCTAGTCTGCCCGCAGTAAGACGTCCAATGGTTTTGCATCAAACGGGTAATGGACATTTTGATGATACAAAAAATCTTTATAAATCATTAGGATTAGATTGTGATTTAAAGTGCTTTATTGATAATATGGCAGAAGCCTATGCCTGGGCAGATTTGGTGATTTGTCGTGCGGGCGCCTTGACTGTTGCAGAATTGTGCACTGCGGGATTGGGGGCAATTTTTATACCTTACCCTTACGCTGTTGATGATCATCAAACGGCGAATGCGCACATGATGGTGCAAAAAAAAGCAGCTTTGTGCTATAAAGAATCGGAGCTTTCTTCTGTTGAGCTTGCGGAAATCATTAATCAATTTTCGCAGATGCCTCTGAAAAGATTGGCGATGGCGGAAGCGGCATATCGTTTGAGGCGACAGGACGTGAGTCAAAATATGTATGATATTTGTTTGGAGGTGATGCATTGAGCTGGATGTTTGAGATGGGACACATTAAACATGTGCATTTTATTGGAATTGGCGGCGCTGGGATGGCTGGTATTGCAGAAGTCTTGTTGCGACAAGGTTATGTAATTTCTGGCTCTGATTTAACGGAAAATGCATTAACACAGTGGCTTAAAGTCATTGGTGCGACGATTTATCGTGGCCATGCTGTGCCTCA
>MGYE01000048.1:0-6341 GCA_001801625.1 Gammaproteobacteria bacterium RIFCSPHIGHO2_12_FULL_42_10 | reverse complement strand
CCAGAGCTTGTCGCAGCGCGTGCTGCACATATTCCCATTGTGCCACGTGCTCAAATGCTAGGAGAGCTCATGCGATTTCGTTATGGCGTTGCGATTTCTGGTACGCACGGCAAAACAACCACAACGAGTTTGCTCACTAGCATTTTGGCGGCAGCAGATTTGGATCCTACCTTCGTGATTGGTGGACGTTTAAATAGTACGGGTAGTCATGCTCGTTTAGGGAAAGGACAATATCTAATCGCAGAAGCAGATGAAAGTGACGCTTCATTTTTATATCTTAACCCAATGATTTCAATTGTAACTAACATTGATAATGATCATATGGAAACATATGGACATCATGTGGAACGTTTACAAAAAACGTTTATTGAATTTATTCATAAATTGCCATTTTATGGTTTAGCTGCGTTGTGTGTCGATGACCCAGGTGTGCGTGAAATATTACCTCAATTGTCACGACGTGTGCTGACTTATGGATTGAGTGAAGAGGCGCATGTGAGGACGCTTTCTTACACTCAACAAGGATTGCGTGCGCAATTTACGGTGATACGCCCTCAGCGTGCGCCTTTACCCGTGACACTAAATTTGCCAGGTCGCCATAATGTATTAAATGCTTTAGCTGCTATTGCGGTTGCTACTTCTTTGAATGTGGATGATTGCGCCATTCTTGAAGCGTTGAGTAATTTCTCAGGCATCGATAGGCGTTTTCAAATTTATGGAGAATTTGCATTACAAAATGCAGTGGGGCATGTCACTTTTGTGGATGATTATGGTCATCATCCGCGCGAGATCGAGTCTACTTTAAAAGCGGTACGTGAATGTTGGCCTGATCGACGAATTGTCATGGTGTATCAGCCGCATCGTTATACGCGAACACACGATCTAATGGCAGATTTTGCGCAAGTTTTGTCGTTACCTGATGCGCTATTGCTATTAGATGTTTATTCGGCAGGTGAGGCGCATATTCCACATGCAGATGGTCAATCACTTGCTCTTGCAATTAAAACGCAAGGTGTAATCGATCCTGTTTTTGTTTCGCAGCAATTGCAGTTGCCAGCCTTATTGCAGCAAACGTTACGAGATGGCGATATTTTGTTGACGCAGGGAGCGGGTAATATTGGTGCAATCGCTGCGGTGCTTGCTAAAACGAATCTTGCTGAGGTTGTGCATGGTTAATGCGAGAGAGGTGTTGCCGCTGTTGCGCGGCCAATTGCTTCAAAATGAACCGCTGGATCGTTATACGTCTTGGCGCATTGGTGGTCCCGCCGATTATCTCTATCTGCCCGCAGATTTAGAAGATTTAATCTATTTTTTGCGGCATTTTCCGCAAACGATTCCTGTCACATGGCTTGGGTTGGGGAGTAATACCTTGGTAAGAGACGGTGGCGTGAGGGGTACTGTCGTGATTACGCAGGGTGCGTTAAATAGTTTGACTGAGATCAATGAAGAATCGATTTATGCAGGTGCAGGCATCGCATCTGCACAGCTTGCACGTTATGCTGGTAGACTAGGCATGGAAGGTCTTGCCTTTCTTGCGGGCATTCCGGGTACAGTGGGTGGTGCGCTTGCGATGAATGCAGGTTGTTTTAATGGCGAGACTTGGCGTTTTATCGCATCTGTTGATGTGATTAATCGGCGCGGTGAAATGGCCACTCGCTCGCCACAGGATTTTGTGATTAGCTATCGAGAGGTGGCGTGGCCGCGTGATGAATGGTTTATCGGTGGACAGTTTATTTGTGCGCGCGGAGAAAAAGCGAAAGCAATGGATGCGATTCGTTGTCTTTTGGAGATGCGTAGCAAGACACAGCCAACGGGACTTTTTAATTGCGGGTCTGTCTTTCGCAATCCACCCAATCAACATGCTGGACGATTAATAGAACAATGTGGATTGAAGGGAAAGGGTCGGGGTGGCGCCGTTGTCTCTGATAAACATGCTAATTTTATTATCAACCAGAATCATGCGACTGCAAATGATGTTGAGCAATTGATAGCAGAAATTAGCGAGACAGTTTTGCATCAGACGGGCGTACAATTGATGCGTGAAGTTTGTATCGTGGGGTCTTTAAGTGCATGACTAGTATGTAAGGTAAATGAATGATGACACGCATATTAGAAATCAGTCGATATCTATTGGTTGGCATCTGTATAGTCTTCACGCTCGGTTATCTGCATTCGCCCAATCTTTTTCCGATTCATACCGTTTGGATATTGGGCGGTCAGCATATTGATCATGCAGATATACGTGAGGCAGTTTTACCTTTCCTGCAACGTGGATTTTTCAATATTCATATCGATGAGATACGCGAACGTTTATTACAACAACCTTGGGTCTCGGAGGTGGTCGTGCATCGAACGTGGCCAGATCGAGTGGAGATCCAGGTGTTAGAGAAAAAAGCTGTGGCGCGCTGGGGAAAAAATGAACTGCTAAGTGATACTGGCGTATTATTTGTACCTACATTAGACTCTGACTTGAAGAAGGTGATGTTGCCTCAGTTTCAAGGCCCTGATGGCCAACATGTTTTAATGTTGAATTATTTTAATCAAATGAATCGCTTGTTGACCCCATTGCATGTTAAAATTTTAAATTTGGAACTATCATCTTATCAGAATTGGCGAATAGAATTGGAAAATGGTACTGTTTTACAGATCGGTCATAAGGATCTTTGGGCCCGACTAAATCGCTTTGTTAAGGTGTATCCAAAGATTATTGGTAATCAAATAGCGCGCGTTCAGTCTGTAGATCTACGTTATCCAAATGGTATTGCTGTGCAGTGGACAAAAAACGAAAGTTAACAGAAATCGCTATGGAAGTTATAAAAAGATGGCAAAAAAAATAGTTAATAAAGATTTATTGGTCAGTATCGATATCGGTACTTCAAAAGTGGTCACATTAGTTGGCCATATTGGTGAGGATGGTGTGCTGCAAGTGATCGGTTATGGTTCACATCCTTCGCAAGGTTTAAAGAAAGGGGTTGTTGTTAATATTGAATCGACCGTCTTGTCCATTCAAAAGTCTGTTGAAGAAGCAGAGCGTATGGCGGGATGTGAAATCTATACCGCTTATACTGGCATCGCGGGCAGTCACATTCGTAGTTTAAATTCACATGGTATTGTTGCCATTCGCGATCGCGCCGTGTCTGCTTTGGATGTGGAGCGCGTGATCGAAGCCGCAAAAGCGATTCCCATTCCAGCTGATCAAAAAATTCTACATGTGTTACCTCAAGAATATTTCATTGATAGCGAATCAACGATTCGCGAGCCGATCGGTATGTCTGGTGTTCGTTTAGAAGCTAAAGTGCATATTGTGACAGGTGCCGTTAGCGCCGCTCAAAATATTATTACTTGCATGAATCGTTGTGGCTTGACACCTCAAGATATTGTGCTCGAGCAATTTGCTTCAAGCCAATCTATTTTATCTGATGATGAAAAAGAGCGCGGTATCTGCATGATAGATATTGGTGGCGGTACCAGTGATATTGCGATTTTCTCTGAAGGGGCCATTCGACATACGGCAGTGATACCGATTGCTGGTGATCAAGTGACAAATGATATTGCGATTACATTACGTGTGCCAAAACAGCATGCAGAAAGAATTAAATTAGAACATGGTTCCGTTTCGCAGGAATTGATCGATGCTAATCATATGATAGATATTCCTATAGGAGAGCGTAATCATGAACGTTTGTCGCGCCGCACCTTAGCGCAAGTGATAGAAGCGCGTTATGAGGAATTATTCTCCTTGGTATTATCTGAATTAAGACGTAGTGGCTTTGATGAATTAATCGCGGCAGGTATTGTATTGACAGGTGGTGCTTCTAAGGTAGCTGGCGCTGTTGCTTTAGCAGAACGTGTCTTTGGATTGCCGGTTCGAATTGGCGCTCCTAAAGAACGCGTCACAGGATTGCCTGAAATTATCGATAATCCCATTTATGCAACAGGCGTTGGTCTTTTAATGCATGGCCTTAAACAGCGCAAAGAAGAACGCGATGTCATGATGCGTCAATCTAATCTGACGAGCATTTGGTCCAGAATGAAAAGCTGGTTCCAGGGGAATTTTTAGGGGAAAAGTATGTTTGAATTATTAGATACCTGCCAACAAAATGCAGTGCTTAAAGTAGTCGGCATTGGCGGCGGTGGTTGTAATGCTGTGCAACATATGATGATGCACCATATCGAAGGCGTTGAATTTATTTGTGCTAATACAGATGCGCAGGTTTTAACGAATTCTTCTGCTGATACCATTATTCAATTAGGTGAGGGTATTACACGTGGTTTAGGCGCGGGAGCCAATCCTGAGATTGGTCGTCGCGCTGCGGAAGAAGATAGAGAAAAAATTCGTACCGTTTTAGCGGGAGCAGATATGGTCTTTATCGCAGCCGGTATGGGTGGCGGTACGGGAACGGGGGCTGCGCCTGTTTTTGCACAAATTGCAAAAGAATTAGGTATTCTCACAGTGGCTGTAACGACGAAGCCTTTTTCATTTGAAGGTAAAATGCGTTTGCAGGTAGCAGAGCAAGGCATTGTTAATTTATCTCAATACGTGGATTCTCTGATTACGATCCCAAATAATAAATTACTATCTGTTTTAGGTAAAAACATTACATTAATTAATGCGTTTAAAGCTGCGAATGATGTCTTGCGCGGCGCTGTGCAAGGCATTGCAGAATTAATTACAAAGCCGGGTCTCATCAATGTTGATTTTGCTGATGTGCGCACGGTGATGTCTGAAATGGGTATGGCCATGATGGGAACCGGGATTGGATCAGGTGAAAATCGTGCGCGATTAGCGGCAGAAGCTGCCATCGCCAGTCCTTTGTTAGAAGATGTTGATTTATCAGGCGCCAAAGGTGTTTTGGTTAATATTACTGCGGGCCTTGATTTAGCCATTGGTGAATTCGAAGAAGTGGGTGATGCGATTAAAAGCATTACCGCAGATAGCGCAACGGTTGTAGTAGGAACAGTCATTGACCCTGAGTTGCGTGATGAAGTGCGCGTGACGGTGATTGTGACGGGACTAGGCAGGAAACAGGCGGGCATGGTTGGAAGAGGAGCATCAGCAATGGATTATGAAAAGCCAACAGAATCTCCTATGCGTGTACGTGAAGACTATGATCGTTTAGATCGACCCACTATTTTGCGTCGACAAGGTATTTTGCCCACCCAAAAATCGACAGCACCTGCCAATCGTTTTGATCAACAAGACGAAAGTGAGTATCTGGATATTCCAACCTTCTTACGACGCAAACAAGAGGTTGAAGAATGAGCGTTTATCAGCGGACACTAAAAAATATTATCAAAGCAACCGGTATTACGGTGCATAGCGGTGAGCGTGCACAAATTGTTTTGCGACCCGCCCCGGTTGATACTGGGATTCTTTTTCGCCGTATTGATTTATCACCGATTGTCGAAATCTCTGCTCAGGCATTGGCCGTTGGAGAAACGGTTCTCTCGACTACGCTAACAAAAGATCAGGTAAAAATTGCAACTGTTGAGCATTTGCTGTCTGCTTTTGCAGGACTTGGTATTGACAATGCTTTTGTTGATGTGACAGCGAGTGAAATTCCGATTATGGATGGTAGCGCTGGCCCTTTTGTTTTTTTAATTCAATCCGCTGGCATTGAAGAGCAACATGCTTTAAAGCGCTTTATACGTATTAAACGAAAGATTCGTATTGCAGATGGTGATAAGTGGGTATCGCTTGAGCCTTATGAAGGATTTAAGGTGACGTTTACATTAGATTATGATCACCCTGTTTTTAAATCTCGCGCAAAGACTGTTACGCTTGATTTCTCAAGTCTTTCCTACGTGAAAGAAGTGAGTCGCGCACGTACATTTGGCTTTATGGCTGATTTTGAAAAAATGCGTTCAATGAATTTAGCGCGAGGTGCTAGTTTAGATAATGCGATTGCGATTGATGATTTTCGCATTTTAAATGAAGGCGGTTTGCGTGATGAAAATGAGTTGGTGAAACATAAAATTCTGGATGCTATTGGTGATTTATACTTACTAGGTGCGGGCGTCATTGGTGCTTTCACAGGCCACAAATCAGGACATGCCTTGAATAATGCGTTATTGCGTCGTGTGCTCGCTGAAGAAGAAGCGTTTGAGTATGTCACTTTTGAAGAATCTGAACGGATGCCCATCTCTTATATGCGACCATTTTTAGTAGAAGCATAATCCTAAAAACTTGGTAACTCCCCCCAGGTTGTCATCCCGAGTCGCGCTTTTTGCGACGCACGTCCGTAGTAGCTATATGATGAAATATCCGGGTTAGACAGGCTTTAGATTTACAACTTAAAGCGAGATGAGATATACTGATAATGAATAATAATAAATAATAA
>MGYE01000047.1:22549-44732 GCA_001801625.1 Gammaproteobacteria bacterium RIFCSPHIGHO2_12_FULL_42_10 | reverse complement strand
TGTTTGAAATGTTCTTTTTTAAGCAATGCTACAGCATATTGACTACGCGTTCCTGAGCGACAATAGACGACAATATTTTGAGTAGGATCTAATTCTTGCAAACGTTTCGGCAATTCATCTATCGGTATCCATAATCCGCCGATATTAAATTCAGTACGTTCAGGCAGCGTACGCACATCCAGCAAAACAATTTCATTGCCCATCGCAGTTGCTGTTTGCAAAGCCTGTACTGAAATAGTCAGATTATCGATCTTCTTCTGATGCGATGAGCAAAGCGGGCAAGTGCTGTCTTTTGAAAAATTCAGTGTTTTAAATTGCATTTTTAAAATATCAACTGACAGTAAACGACCTATTAATAAATCGCCATGCGCTAAAATGAACTTCAAAACTTCTGTTGCTTGAATCGTTCCCAACAGTCCCGGCAATACGCTTAAGACACCCGTCTCACGACAATTAGGTAGCGCATGAACAGGTGCTTCACGAAACAAGCAGCGGAAACAAGGGCCGTTTATTGTATGAAAGGTAGCACATTGTCCAGCATATTCATAAATACTGGCATAGACAAATGGTTTTTTTAATGTGAAACAACTATCATTGACTAAATAACGTGTTTCATAATTGTCTGAACAATCCGCTACAATATCATATTGCGCAATCAACTCTTCTGCATACGTGTGATCCAAATAATATGGGTATAAATTAACGGTAATATGCGGGTTCAGCGCAAGCAGCGTTTTTTTTGCAATGTCTGTTTTTTGTTTGCCAATATCATTCTCGGTATAGAGAATCTGTCGTTGTAAATTACTAAGCGCTACCTGATCATGATCTACAATACCAATCGTACCAACACCTGCTGCTGCTAAATAAAGCAAAAGCGGCGAAGCGAGTCCGCCTGCACCAATACACAGTACTTTTGCATTTTTTAATTTAAGCTGTCCAGAGAGCCCCATACTGGCAAGCTGCAAATGTTGCATATAACGGGTTCGTTCACGCTCAGATAAATGCAGCATCATTGGTAGCCTCGGGTTGATTGCGTTGGATGGTGGGGCGGGGTGTTTGTGCCCTCCTCTCCCCATCCTCCTCCCACAAAAATCGTGGGAGGAGAGAGGGGCGCGCTCATCTCGTCCAACAATCGTTGGACAGCCCTCTCGGGATCCTCTGCTTTTGTAATCGCCGCAATTAATGCAACGCCATCTACGCCTGTTTCTAAGATAGCCCGTATATTATTCTCATTAATCCCGCCAATAGCTACCAACGGGTACCGCACGATTCGACGCCAATGCTTTAATTTTTCAATTCCCTGCGGTGCACATGCCATTGTCTTGCTATTCGTTGCATATATCGGGCCAAATGCAATATAAGAAGGATGAAGACTATGCGCACGTGAAAGCTCTTGATAATTATGCGTGCTAACCCCTAAACGCAACCCTGCAGACTGTAATTGTGAAAGCACAGCACATTTTAAATCTTCTTGACCTAAATGCACCCCATACGCGCCACAAGCGATCGCGCTCTCCCAATGATCATTAATAAATAGTCGTGCATGATATTCTTTGGCGATTTGAACAGCGGTTTTGATTTCGCTGATTAATGCCTCACCTGTTTTATCTTTAATACGCAATTGAATCGTCTTAATCCCCCATGATAACAATCGCCTAACCCAAGCACTGCTATCAACGACAGGATAGAGTCCCAATGTTTGCTCACAATCTGGAAAAACATAGGGGGTCATAGCAAGCGGTTTATCGCTTAAATAAGGCAGATCACGCTCATCATCAGGAAAGGATCTTTGCTGTAGGATTGCTTTTTTTGTTGCAGCACTACCTAGACGCATCGCTTGATTCACAAACATCTTTGCAATCACTAGCGAATCAGGTATGTCATAGCCCAACGCACAACTTGCAGCAAGCGCTGCAGATAACGTACAGCCTGTGCCGCCAAAGTTAAGGCCTATCAATCGCTCACTGCTCAACCAAAAAGCGTCTTGTCCATTCGTCCAATAATCTTGACTATAAAAATCTGCGACATGATGGCCTCCTTTTATCAAGACACTCTTTGCGCCCAACGCTAATAAGGCATGCGCTGCTTCTACAATCGCATCATGAGAAGTAATTTTATATTGCAGTATCATTTCTGCTTCAGAGATATTCGGGGTTAACACGTCAACGTATTGGAAGATTTTTTTAAGTGCTGCAATATATTCTTCTGAGGCTGTTGCAAACAAAAAACCACCAGCAGTCGTCACAAGTACAGGATCTAGAATCACCATACCATTGTAAATTGTTAAAAATTTTTCAAGCTCCAGGATGGACGCCATATGACCCAACATACCAATCTTGATAGCACGCGGCATTAAATCTGTTTGCATACAAGCAATTTGTGGCGTCATCGAAACAAACTGCATATCCGCTAACTGTTGTGTGTTTTGCGCAGTCACCGCGGTAATCACGGTGCAACCATGTACGCCCAATCCATGAAATGTTTTAAGATCCGCCTGGATACCCGCATGTCCACTCGAATCAGATCCTGCAATGGACCATACAATGGTATTCATCTAAACTTGGTGCCAGAAAGGCGTATCAATTAATGCCGTACTTGGATGAGCCATATTCCTCTCTTCCATCATCCCGGCAAGATAAGCTCTACGTCCTGCGTGCACGCCCTCTTTGAAAGCACGCGCCATCTCAACCGGGTTTTTGGCTAATGCAACAGCCGTATTCAGTAATACTCCATCATAACCCCACTCTAACGCTTGCACCGCGTGAGACGGTTTGCCAATACCCGCATCAATGATGAGCGTTGCATCAGGCAAACGTACGCGTAACGTGATTAAGTCATGCGCATGAATTAAGCCTTTTCCTGAGCCAATCGGCGCTGCCCATGGCATTAGAATGCGGCAGCCAACATCGAGTAATCGCTTACATAAAATTAAATCATCTGTACAATATGGAAAAACTTCAAATCCTTTCTCAATTAATATTTTAGCAGCCTTCACTAATTCGAATGCATCAGGCTGCAAAGTATATTCATCACCAATCACTTCTAATTTAATCCAATGTGTTTGAAAAAGTTCTCGCGCCATCTCAGCTAACATAACGGCATCATTGGCAGTGTAGCACCCAGCGGTATTAGGTAAGATTGCGCAATTTAAATGACGGATGGCATCCCAAAATAATTGCCCGCTTTTCATTTCTGGTGATTGCCGCCGCAAGGCCACTGTAATGATATTCGTCTCTGATGCAACAATCGCCTCTTGCATCACAGAAAGCGATGGATAAAGTGCAGTGCCTAGCAATAAACGACTAGAGAATGTTTTGTCACCTAATTGCCACATCGCTTAACCTCCCTGCATCGGCAGAATAATATCAACCACATCACCTTCTTTAAAAAAAGTCTTATCGTAATCACTGCGCGGAACAAATGTTAAATTAATGGCGACAGCAAAATGCTCGCCCTTAATCTCATGTTGATGCAAAACAGCTGATAACGATAAATGCTTTTCCAGCATGAGCGGCTGGTCGCGCAATGTAATCTTGATCATATTTTCTCCCACAACTGCGGATAATGCACATGACTCAGTCCCGACGTTATCCACGCCATTGCTTCCACCAAAAGTGTAGGCGCAATCAAAAAACCGTGTCGATACAGTCCATTGATTGCCAGCAAGCCATCGGTATATTTGATACGAGGCAAGTGATCTGCTAATGCTGGACGACAATGCGTACTCGTTTTAATCACTCTTGCTTCAGCAAAACCTGGATGGACGCTATAAGCTGCTGTTAGTAACTCTAACAATGTACGCACAGAAATCTCAGAATGATCATCCGCCTCAATTTCACTAGCGCCCACCAAATAAACATGATGAGGACGAGGCACGATATACAAACTATAACGTGGATGCATTAAGCGAATCGGTCGACGAATGTCTACATGAGGCGCCGTCAGCCAGACTAATTCACCCCGTATACTTCTTAAATCAGGAAAAAATTGTGTTGCGCCCAGTCCACGACAATCACAAACTAAATCAAAATAGTGTGTTTCATGAACGGTCTTTATCACGCCCGGGCTCACATCATCAACCGCACATTCATGATAGTGCGTCTTCTCTTTTAACAGTGATGTTAACACAGACATCACTGCCTGACAGTCTAGCTGTCCTTCATTCGGAAAATAAAAACCGGTTTGAAATGAAGTCAAACTAGGCTCTAGCTGCAATAAAGCGGCTTGGTCAAGTCGTTGATAGGCTTCTGACAAATCACTACCTTTTATCGCGGTCATTTCGTGCCGCTTTGTCATCCCGAGCGTAGCGATGGGCTTCCCATCATCAAGGAGACCCCACAACAAGTGCGGAGTGACAGAACGACTCAAGATAGCAGGGCTGCTAGGGATGGCAGTCGCATTGAGCTTATCTGCTATGAGGCACATTAAGCGTGTTAGTTCTGCAGAATCACGAGGATGCGCCAATACAATAGACCCATCGTGTTTAAAAAAAATATCGCTATCAAGCGCTTGCAGTAAACACGGCCAATGCTCTTTTAGCGCAACGCTGCCTAGTTGATAAATAATTAAATCGTTCTTTTCTAACTCGACAAGTGGCGTGAGTAATCCGGCCGCAACGAAGCTCACAGAAGATTGATTAGCAACATCAAATAGCGTAACGTCCCACCCAGCCTTTTGTAACGCAAAAGCAAGCAGGCGCCCCATGATCCCTGCACCTGCAATACCAACTTTCATTTACGCCTCTTCTGCCATCGCACGAATTTGCTGAGTAATTTGCATCGAACAGAATTTTGGACCACACATCGAACAAAAATGAGCCACTTTCGCTGTTTCTTGTGGCAGTGTCTCATCATGCATACTGCGCGCTGTATCAGGATCTAATGATAAATTAAATTGATCTTCCCAGCTAAACTCAAATCGCGCTTTCGAAAGGGCACGATCACGACTCGCAGCAGCAGGATGTCCTTTTGCTAAATCAGCAGCATGTGCTGCAATTTTATAAGCAATCATACCATTTTTAACATCATCTTTATTCGGCAAGCCTAAATGTTCTTTTGGTGTGACATAACACAGAAGTGCTGTACCATACCAACCCATCATAGCAGCACCGATCGCACTGGTGATGTGATCATATCCGGGCGCAATATCTGTTGTTAGCGGTCCCAATGTATAAAATGGTGCTTCATGACACCATTCTAATTGCTTCTCCATATTTTCTTTAATCAAATGCATCGGCACATGACCCGGACCTTCAATCATCACTTGCACATCTTGCTTCCATGCCATTTTTGTTAATTCGCCTAGCGTTTTTAATTCGGCAAATTGTGCCTCATCATTAGCATCTGCTATGGAGCCAGGACGCAATCCATCGCCTAATGAGTAGGCAACATCATACGCGCGTAAAATCTCACACATTTCTTCAAAATGCGTATAGAGAAAATTTTCTTGTCGATGAGACATACACCACTTCGCCATGATTGATCCGCCGCGCGAAACAATGCCCGTGACACGCTTTGCAGTCAGCTGAATATATCTACGCAATACACCTGCATGAATCGTGAAATAATCAACACCTTGTTCTGCTTGCTCAATTAACGTGTCTCTAAAAAGTGGCCATGATAAATCTTCTGCGATTCCGCCTACTTTTTCCAATGCTTGATAAATAGGTACCGTACCAATCGGCACAGGAGAGTGGCGAATAATATGTTCGCGTATCGTATGAATATTTTTTCCAGTCGATAAGTCCATGACGGTATCTGCGCCAAAACGTGTTGCCCAAATTAATTTTTCTATCTCTTCTTCAAGCGAAGAAGTCACCGGAGAGTTACCAATATTGGCATTTACCTTTGTTAAAAAATGCCTACCAATGATCATAGGTTCAAGTTCGACATGCTTGATATTGGCAGGAATAATCGCTCGTCCTTGTGCAATTTCATCCCGCACAAATGCTGGCGTAATGGCGCGATCCGAAGCACGGTTTTGATTTTCACGTATGGCCACATATTCCATTTCTTCGGTTATCATGCCTTGCTTTGCATAATAAAGTTGGGTCAGGCCAAGATGCGCCTCTCTGCCTCGCGCCTTAATCCACGAATGCCTGACATCCGGTGCACTCTGCGTTAAACGCGTCGCATCGCTGCAATCTGTGTAATAACCAGAAGTATCGTAAAGCGAAAAAGACTCACCATTCGCAAGAGCTACCTCACGCATCGGTACGCGTATTGCAGGATATTGTTGGCCTGCGATATGTATTTTTTTAGATCCGGATAAAGGCGAGGTTAGACGAGCGTCAATTGGCATGGTTTATCTCTCATATTGGCTTTAAAGCGTGATCAGATTAGATCATAATTTTGTGCTAAACTAAAGTATGAACGCCCTTTATATGAAGGACTCACTTATGATGCTCATCATCGTTTCAAATTCAACAACTTGCCGTCTCTATCGCTACCATCATAACGAGCACCCGCCTCTAGTCCGGTTGCAAGAGATCAACCACCCAGAAAATAAACTCAAAATCAGTGAATTAGTCTCCGATAAATCCGGTCATTATGATGCCAGCCCAAATAACCAAGGCTCCTATTCGCCACCTCACGATCCAAAAGAAGTAGCCATTGACAATTTCACGCAAGAAATTGCACATATCCTACATCAAGCACATACGCATAATGGCTACAAAAAATGCGTCCTCATCGCTCCTCCACGTATAGCAGGTCTCTTAGCACAACATTTTAATAAGCCCGATCAGGCATTCGTTACACAAACCATCAAAAAAGATATAGTCCATTTGCCTGACCATGAATTACTCGATTTTATAGAAGCGCATCTTAAAAATTAGTATGACATACGCATATGCAAATTCGCATTTTGAAGTGTAATGGGTGTAGACTTCCACCCCACAGACCAGATAGTATGCAGGGTTTGTATTAATTGACTGAGATCTTACCACCGTGGATAAAAAAGCATTAAGTTTACCCATCCTAATCGCGATGGTTGTTGGCAATATGATCGGTGCTGGCATTTTCGTCTTACCTGCCTCTTTGGCAAGTTTTGGCACCATCTCAATATTTTCCTGGATACTCACCTCATGCGGGGCGCTTCTCCTTGCACTCACATTCGCCCATCTTAACAGACGGTATTCAAAAACGGGCGGCCCTTATGTTTATACCAAACAAGCCTTCGGCAATCTCAGCGGGTTTATCGTAGCCTTTATTTATTGGTTTAGTCAGTCAGGCTCAGTTGCTGGTATTGCTGTTGCGTCTATTGGTTATCTTGGGTATGTTTTTCCATCACTTAATGCTAATGCCCCTTATTTTAATCCAAACAATTCACTCATAGCGGAACTGGCTATGGTATGGGGATTTACATTAATCAATATTGTCGGTATTCATTTTGCAGGCGTTGTTCAGCTTTTACTCACCATTATTAAAATGACGCCACTATTCGCTGTCATCTTGTTTGGTGCAACCAGCATGCACTGGATTAATTTGACACATTTCACAACGAGCGCCACTCAATCTCCTTTCATGGCGCTTACAAGCGCTGCAGCCATTACTTTCTGGGCTTTTGTAGGACTTGAAGCCGCAACCGTGCCTGCTGAAAACACACGCGGCCCCCATGATATTACAATCGCAACCATTGTCGGCACTTTGATCAGCGCAATTGTTTATATTGCAAGCACTGTTGTCTTAATGGGTATGATCCCTGTTCACCAACTGATGGCATCACAGTTCCCATTTGCAGAAGCAGGCGCCATGCTGTTTGGACCATTTGGCGCGCTATTTATCGCAATTTTTGCTTGTGTCTCTGGCATGACTGCACTTAATGTCTCTATCTTCTTGCAAGGTCAGATCATGTTTTCTGCAGCACGTGATCGCATTTTCCCGGCATGGTTTTCTAAATTGTCTAAACACGATGTTCCTACTCGCGCCATTCTCCTATCATCCATTATCAGCACACTGTTGCTCACGCTGACTGTGCGCCCAACCTTATTACAACAATTTGACTTTATTATCCTAGCAACAGCTTTATTATCACTTATTGTTTATTTAGTCTCTGCTTGTGCAGAAATAAAATTCTCCATTCAGCAAGATGGCAAATTAAAGCGAACGCTCACGCAGTCGTCCACTCTAATCGCACTCATTGCAGCTTGCTATAGTATCCTCATGATTGTTAGCATGAATATTATTACCATTAAAATTGGGGTGGCAGTCATATTGGCTTGCGTGCCGATTTATTACTTTTTTGTGCAACGATATATGCGCACAGAATAACTTGATAACAGACAGTCTATGGAATTTTACGAAAACTGGCAGGAAGAAAAACAATCAGCCTATCTATATGCAGTCATGGCCCGCCATGAAAAACACGCGTTACATAGAAAACTTTTTTTAGATTTACAAGCGGCCGCAGATCATCAAGCCTCTCTCTGGGCAAAAAAAATAAGCGATCAACGCCTCCCAACACCGCATTTTTCTCCAAATCTTAGAGCGCGTATCGTCGCATCCCTTATTTCGCGATTTGGTTCGGCACGACTACACGCTATATTATCCGCCATGAAAATACGCGGTATGTCTGTTTTTACTCAATTCCACACGGAACGCAAACATCTCTCGCTCAGCACAACTAGCAACTTACGCGCTGCTATATTTGGTGTGCATGATGGACTCATTTCGAATGTCAGCCTGATATTAGGCATGATCGGCGCTCATTCTAGCCAACATATTATTATCGTTGCTGGTATTTCAGGTTTATTAGCGGGCGCCTTTTCTATGGGTGCGGGTGAATATATTTCTGTACGTTCACAGCGTGAAATCTTCGAACATCAAATTGAAATCGAAAAACAGGAGCTTCTTGCCTACCCAGAAGAAGAAGCTAAAGAGCTCAGTTTAATCTATCAAGCAAGAGGCATCCCGGCATTAGATGCAGATAAACTAGCAACGCTTATGATCAGTAATCCAGACACCGCTTTAAATACATTAGCACGCGAAGAACTGGGCATTAATCCAGAAGAACTGGTCTCGCCAATAGGTGCAATGCTTGCTTCCTGCTTGTCTTTCATAATAGGCGCACTTATTCCGCTTGTTCCTTTTCTCATACATCCATGCAGTTGGAACGCTTCCATCAGTATTGCAGGCACTGCGCTAGCACTTTTTATCATTGGCACTATCCTAAGCTTATTCAGTAATCGTAATCCCATATTCCTAGGGCTGAGAATGTTTGCAATCGGCTGCTTTGCTGGCGGCATCACATTTATGATCGGAAAATTAATCGGGATTAGCGTATAATAAGATTTGCACAGTCTACAGGCATCCTTAATATGCGCTTCTACCACCTTGCTCTGGCATTGCTCGTATCTGCTATTTGGGGGCTCAATTTTGTTGTCATCCATTATGGCCTCAAAGAAATTTCACCGCAGCTACTTTGCATGTCTCGTTTTGCAGGTGCCAGTTTTCCTGCCATCTTTTTTATTAAAAAACCTAAAGCGCCATTTAAACTAATCATCCTCTATGGCTTAGTCATGTTTGCCATACAATTCACCTTACTTTTTTTTGGAATGCAGCTGGGTGTTTCGCCTAGCTTGTCGTCTCTTTTAATGCAAACGCAGGTATTTCTCACGATTTTTTTAGCATTTTTATTTTTAGGCGAAAAAGCTAATCATTGGCAACTGCTAGGCGCTGTTGTCTCATTCTCTGGTATTGTCTTGGTAGGACGACATATCGATGGCCATCTTTCATTATTAGGCTTTATCTTAATCATTGCAGCGGCACTGGCCTGGAGCATCGGAAACCTGATCTCCAAAAAAATTGGCCAGGTTAATATGTTCTCGTTAGTTGTTTGGGGTAGTTTTATTGCCTGGATTCCCTTATTTTTAATGTCACTCTATACCGAGGGTCTCAGCGACATGATTCATATTTTCACCCATCTATCCTGGGTTTCCATTATTGCTGTACTCTATACAACTTATCTTTCAACAGTCGTAGGTTATGTCAGCTGGAACTGGTTACTTTCAAAATATGATGCAGCTGTTATCGTGCCCTTTACATTACTAGTTCCCATTTTTGCATTTTTAGGCGCAACATTATTATTGCGTGAACCATTACAACCCTGGAAGCTCATCGCAGCAACATTGGTCGTTACAGGACTCTGTATCAGTTTACTGGCTCAACGATTAATTCTACAGTGGAAATCGCGCTACGCGGCTGTCAAGCCATGCTGAGCATCGGTCTTATGAGTGGCACCTCAATGGATGGCATTGATGCAGCCTTACTAGAAACAAACGGCTCACCTGGCCAGGTAAAAGAAATAGGACACATCACCCTACCTTATGATTCAAAATATTGTCTGCTATTAAAAGCAGCAGAATATACCATTCGAAATTGTCTGGGCAACTTAGAACAGGCGCAGCGTCATTTCCCGCAGGCGCTCACGGATTATTTATCAAAAGAACTTAAAATATCGGATATCAAAAACAAGTATACCGAACTACTTGCTTATCTTGCGCTTAACACCACATCAAGCAATCAAGATATGCTCGATGCTATTTTAGAACATTCAACCACATTACATATCAGCGCAGTTGAAAAACTACTACAAGTGACACGCTATTTACCCACTGCAATCGATGTGATTGGTTACCATGGTCAAGCTATGTTTCATCGACCCGCTATGAAAGTATCTGTGATCATCGGTAACGGACAGAGATTGGCAAACACGCTGGGTATCACTGTCGTTAACGATTTTCGCAGCAACGATATGCATGCGGGCGGACAAGGCGCGCCCTTTGCTCCGCTATACCATCAAGCATTAGCTGTAAGAGATAATAGAATACCTTTAGCGGTCGTCAATTGCGGTGGCATTGCAAATATCACATTCATCAACAATGCCAATGAATGTGATTTAATTGGATTTGATACAGGACCCGGTAATGGTTTAGTTGATCGGCTCGTTAGACAACGAACACAAGGCAAAGAACAAATGGACAGAAATGGCCAATACGGCAAGACGGGGAGAGTTAGCCTGTCTGTCTTAAAAACACTTTATGAGCAATCTATTATCAAAGATTCAAAAAATTATTTCACAACTAAACCACCTAAATCGCTTGATATTAACGATATGAAGCTTATTCCAGCGCTAGAAACGCTCTCATTAGCAGATGCTGCTGTAACACTTGAGATATTTACAGCAGAAACGATTGTAGCAAGTCTTGCTCACTATCAAAAGGCACCACCACACAATTGGATACTAGCGGGTGGTGGTTGGCACAACCCCATCATACGACAAGCATTTAACGATTGTTTAAGAAAAAAATTAGGGTTCGTGCCACATATACAAACCGCAGACGAAGCAGGCTGGAACGCCCAAGCAATGGAAGCACAGATCTTCGCTTACCTGGCGGTTCGCAGTTTACAAAACAAACCGCTCAGTGTTCCTAGCACAACCGGCGTGCCTCATGCACTCTCTGGTGGACGAATCTATACCTCTGCTACTTAAAGCCCTAACCCGGAAATTTCACCAAGGAAGTGGTGAAAGTCTAAATTATCCTTTAAGATTCAGCTTCTTATGGATGAATCAGGACGACTTTCACCGTGACAAATTGTACCAGGCAGGAGTTTCGCACTTCCCTAAATTAAAATATTTGCGATACAGCCACTCAACGTGTCCGTAACATTTTCGGGGGATTTGTGTAGGAACCCCAAAATACGAATATGAAGGTTATTCGAGAATAACCTTCATACTAAGGCCCAAAACTCAATTATCTAAAGCTGATGCCGCCAGGAGGAGAAGCCGAGACTGATGCTGACGACGCAACTAATTTAGATTTTCGATCACTTTCAATTTGTTTAATAATTTTTTCAAACTCCACTACAGTTTGTCGGCTCGGAGTAATCTCTCTTGCTTCAAATTTTAGTCGGTTATAAGGATCAGTCCCATTGAATTGAAGTACAGTTTTAAGATCGTATACTCTCTCATTTAAAACTACAGGTCTGTCCATAATTTCTTCGCTAATTGGATCTGAGCATCTTCCATCAAATAATGCTAATTCAGTAGGTGACAATTTAAGATCTGCCACAATATCAGAGTGACTTTCTTTTGTTGCAAATATTTCTAAGTATTGTCTTGTATATGTTGAACAATTCCGCATAAAAATTTCTTCAGCGGTTAATTTCCTTTCTGTAGAAGCTGCTGCAGTAGGTGCTGAAACAGAGGCAGCTGCAGTTAAATATGATAGCACAGTAGCAATTGTAGAAGAGCCAGATCGCGTAGCCTGTACTGCTTCTTCATTACGAATAATACGCGCATCACTTGGAGTTACCGCTACACCATCAATAAATAAATCACCATTTCTGATGGATGTAGAATTTCCTCTATAACTGGTGCAAATACCATCCTTGGTAACTTGTACAGTGCCATTTCTTGCAATAATACTTTCTATACTACTACCAGATATAAAAACAGAACCACCGCCAATTACAATTGATGAAGAACCCATAGTTGTTCTAGCAGGCGTTGACTGTAATTCAAACCCGCCTGGCATTGAAATAGATCCCATTCCAGATTTTGAAATTTTACTAAGAACACTTTGCGGGGGTCTTTTAGCAAATTTTGTATTGCCCATACCACTAATTATAAAAGCAACATCCTCATCAACATCCCCATTAATGTAGAGCTCACCCATACCACTCTTAATAATTTTGGCGCCTCTACCGCATTTTCCATTGATAGTGACATTTCCCATCCCGCTGATTTGAAACTCAGCACCAACCGGAACATCACCGTATATACCATTTCCCATGCCTGAATGTGCATATCGATTACTTGCCATATTGCTCTCCCAATATACCTAATATACCGCTATTCCCGCTAACTATTTAAAAACGGCGAACAGTGCATTTTGAACATTTTAAATTAATTTGTATTATTTGCAAGCAATAATAAAATAATGTGTTACTTGTAACGATTTGATTATATTATAATTATTTATTTAATTTTCATTTACGTTGAAATGATACTATATTGTGTGATAACTGCTCAGCAATTTAAGAGGTAGGGTTTCCACCCATCCTCATTAGCATCTCCCTAGGTTGCGTACGCCTTCGCCGTGGCTCACAATTAATATTGTCACCACTGTAAATCACTAAGGAGTAAATCATGCCTTTTAATCCACAACAACGTGATCAACAAAATCCACAAAATCAACAGCCAAAACAACGCGACCAGCAACAACAAACACCAAGAAACCCACAGCAACAACCAAACCAACAACAGCAACCAAAGCAAAATCCATATCAAAAAGATCATCAAAAAAGATAAAGGCGGTAAAAACTGGTAACCATACTGATCAAATCGGGAGGGAGTCATCCCTCCTATTTGATTTTCACACGCTCATCAGCTTGATCTGTTCTATAGAAAATTCATTTTGCCAAACCTATGCCCTATTCAACTTGTCACAGCGACTTGCAATCCTGTACCATAACCATGCTCTGACTGAAAGGCAGAGACTGTTTGTATAATTTTTACTCAGGACTTGATCATGCGACAAGTACCTCATTATTTATTGATCGGCAGTGGTCGTGTTGCGCGGCATTTTTCTTTTTATTTTGAAAAGCGCCATCTCTCATTTAGTACCTGGCATCGTAATCAACCTATTCAAACACTCCATCAACGTGTAGAACAAGCAACGCATATCCTGCTGGCCATCTCTGATGATGCAATAGAATCATTTATAGAAAATACACTGCCTGCCACACCAGCAACGCTCATTCACTTCTCAGGGTCGTTAGTGACTAAAAAAGCATATGGCGCACATCCGCTGATGACTTTTAATCAGCAGTTATATGATGAGACATACTATACAAACATCCCTTTTGTGTTAGATCACGACGCGCCAGACTTCGCTGACTTATTACCAGGATTGTCCAACCCTCATGCACGCCTACACACAACACTTAAAATAAAGTATCACGCACTCTGTGTGTTGGCAGCAAATTTTAGCTGCATACTATGGAAAAAATTATTTACTGCCTTTGAAAATGAACTCCAATTAGCACCTGAACTTGCGCATCCGTTATTACGACAACAGATGAATAATTTAATGCACGATCCAAGGACCGCCCTAACAGGGCCGCTCGTCCGTAAAGATTTACAAACAATCTCAAAACATCTAAATATCTTAACGGATGACCCGTTTTGCACAATCTACCAAGCTTTTCTATCATTGGGACTTCATCATGAACATTCTTGACTTCAAAAAAAAGAAAGAGGCTGCTGAAAAAATATGTATGATCACTTGTTATGATTATACCAGCGCACGCATTCTCTCAAATACACTCATCGATTGCATTTTGGTCGGCGATTCGCTAGCGATGACAATGTATGGTTTTCAAAATACATTATCTGCGACACTCACGATGATGCAGCTACACACAGGCGCTGTCAGTCGAGGCGCGCCCAATAAATTTATTATCACTGATTTGCCATTTTTAAGTTTTAGAAAATCACTTTCAAAAACAGTCAGCGCCGCAGAAACATTAATCCGCAATGGCGCCCAAGCGCTCAAAATTGAAGGTGCCGCAGGTAATTTAAAAATTATTCGCCACCTAGTTGAGTCAGGTGTCCCCATGATGGGACATCTTGGATTTACCATGCAATATATGCACACGCTTGGCAACACCATCGTACAAGGCAAAACTGAAGCGCATGCAAAAAGATTGCAAGAAGAAGCACTCTTATTACAAGATGCGGGTTGCTTTGCAGTGGTACTAGAATGCATGCCAACACAACTTGCCAAAACAATCTCTGAAAATTTAATCATTCCAACCATCGGGATTGGCGCAGGACCTCATACCGATGGACAAGTGCTCGTTTTTCAAGATGTGCTTGGGCTCAATATTGATTTTAAACCAAAGTTTGTTAAAAACTTTACAGATGGCTATGCGCAGCATAAACAAAGTCTCGATGCATTCGCGCATGCCATCAAACTGGGAGTGTTTCCACAAGATGAAAATTGTTACCAATCTTCTTGAATGGCAAGCAATCCGACAAACATTTGCAAATAAAAGTGTGGGCCTTGTGCATACGATGGGCAACTTGCATCAAGGACACCTGCAGTTATGCGAACGTTCCAAACATGAAAATGATGTCACAGTTGCCTGCATCTTTATTAATCCAACACAGTTTAATACTGAAAATGATTTTAAATATTATCCGCGCACGTTAGAACAAGATAGGGCGCTGTTAAATGCGATGCAGATTGATATACTGATTCATCCTGCTGTAGAGATGATTTATCCTGACAATTATCATATTCAAATCTCCGAAACATCACTCAGTCTTGAACTAGAAGGTGCTTATCGACCCGGACATTTTAACGGGATGCTAACCGTTGTTTTGAAATTACTGCTCTTAGTTCGGCCTACTCGAGCCTACTATGGCGAAAAAGATTATCAGCAATTGTTACTCATTAAAAAAATGGCTGCAGCATTATTTCTGCTAACAGAAATTATAGGCTGTCCCACCGTTCGAGACCATGATCAACTAGCGCTCAGTTCGCGCAATACTCGATTGAGTCCCACAGAACGCGCGCTTGCTGCCTATTTTCCGAAATTACTTCACAGCACACTTTCTCTCGATGAGATCACACAACAATTAACTGATTTAGGCTTCAAAATAGATTATATTACAGAAAAATGGCAAAGACGTTTGGGAGCGGTTTGGATCAATCAGGTTAGATTAATAGATAATATCATTATTTAGGAACCTACGATGTTACTCTGTCTCGATATTGGCAATACCCATATTTTAGGCGGCGTCTTCAACAATGAAGAGCTGATCTTTCGTTTTCGTTATTCAACGCATCTCATCGGCACAGCCGATCAATTCGGGATGTTTTTAATTAATATATTACAAATACATCAAATCAATAAAAATGAAATCAAGGCAGTCGCAGTTTGCTCAGTGGTCCCTGGATGCGACTATACGATTCAACACACCTTTTTACGTTATTTTAATGCTACCTATTTCGTACTGAAGTCAGGCGTTAAAACAGGCCTCAATATCAAAACAAAAAATCCAGCAGAAGTAGGCGCGGATAGAATCGCCAATGCGATTGGCGCAATCGAATCTTTCCCCAACCATCATCTAGTGATCGTTGATCTTGGCACAGCAACCACCCTCTGTGCTATCAACAAGCAACATGATTATTTGGGTGGCGCTATCCTACCGGGCTTAAGATTGGGCATGGAATCTTTAAAAACAAGTACAGCTAAATTAACTGAGGTCAATATCGAAGAGCCTATCACCTACCTTGGACGCACAACGCGCGAAAGTATTCAAATAGGTCTTTACCATGGCATGCTTGGCGCATTAAAAGAAATCATACAGGGAATCAATAAAGAGATTTTTCACGGCGCCCCCATGACGATTATAGGAACAGGGGGCTTTGCACAATTATACAAAGACAAACGTTTATTCCATCATATTTTGCCAGATCTCGTACTGAATGGTTTATTCAAGGCCTATCATTTATCAATCACTAAAACGATTGCTTGAAATGCTTGCGGCACACTGCAACATAAGATTCATTTCCTCCAATCTGAACTTGCGCACCCACTTGCGTCGGCTTACCTTCTGCATCCACACGCATATTCATAGTGGCCTTTCTACCACAATGACAAATGGTCTTGAGTTCAACTAGATTATCCGCAAAAATTAACAAGTACTGACTACCAGGAAAAGGTTCTGCTCGAAAGTCACTTCTCAAACCATACGTTAAAACGGGCAGATCAAGTTGATCAACGATCTCTGTTAATTCTAATACTTGTTGTTTTGTTAAGAATTGTGCTTCATCTACCAAGACACACTTTAATTTATTATTATGACGCAATTTTGCTTGTGTAAATTCAAAAAAATTAAACTGCGCATCGAAAGCGATCGCTTCAGCATGCAAACCAATACGCGAAGAAATGATATTTTCTCCAAAACGATGATCGCATGCGGGCGAAAATAACAGTGTATCCATTCCGCGCTCTTGGTAGTTGTAAGAAGATTGCAATAACACCGTGCTTTTACCTGCATTCATTGCAGAGTAATAAAAATAAAGTTTGGCCATAGTCATCTCTCATGATATCCATTGCGCCATCTATCATAATCCAAGACAATACATAGGTACATCAGCAATTCTGTACGAAAAGGCGCATAAAATGCTTAAATCAATTGATTGGCTTGTGATACAAAATGGCTGCTTATTAATCGTAAAGAATCCAGCGCTAATACACGTACCCACGACACAAGATGTCAGTGTCATTAAAACGCATTTTTTGAGACAAGAAATACTAAATGAATCTGAAAATAACCAGATTTATTGTGCGGAGCTCGATACGGCTTGCAATATCCCCGCCAATCTGACACTCATCCCTCTAAGACAAACATTAGCATTATTAGGGACGCCTTGGTTTAATCACATTGTAAAAGCCTGCTCCATTATCAACTGGGATAAAAATCATCAATACTGTGGACGTTGTGGTGGTAAAACGATACGCGAATCGTCTCATTTTGAGCGCATCTGCTCTGCTTGTACGCTACCTTTCTACCCACGTATATCACCTTCTATCATCGTACTCATCCAAAGAAGTGATCAGCTGTTAATGGCGAGAAGTTATCATTTTGCGCCAGGGACATATGGTTTAATTGCGGGATTTGTCGAAATAGGGGAGAGTGTTGAGGAAGCCGTACATAGGGAAGTCATCGAGGAAACAGGCATCACGATTAAAAATATACAATATTTTGGCTCACAACCCTGGCCATTCCCCGATTCGCTCATGCTTGCATTCACCGCTCAATATGCCTCTGGCACACTGACAGTCAATACGACAGAACTTGAAGAAGCAAACTGGTACCGCTTCGATCATTTACCAGGAAGACCTGGCGCACATTTAAGCATCGCGAACCAACTGATTGATCATTTTATTAAAAGTCAACAAAACAAGCCGCCTATAGCATGAAAAGGGTGAGATCCATCATATACAAGTCTCGCCCAGCACTAGCCCGGATATTTCATCATATAGCGTAACGAGGGCGTGAAAATAGCTTGTCTGCAAGGCGCAAGAAGAAAAATGAGGGAGCATATTGTATATATGCGACCAGTCATTTTTCTTCTTGCAACGCAGCAGACAAGCCATTTTCACGTCCGCTAGTATGATGAAATATCCGGGCTAAGTCATCAATTAGTGACAGCGTGCCCAATCAATCCACCACCTACGGCACCTGCTACCGTTCCAACTGCGCTACCATGAGTTAGCGCATTACCCGCCACACCACCCAAAGCTGCGCCACCCACTGTGCCCATATCTTGATTGGTGCATGCTCCTATTCCGCCAAGCATCGCCAAAATAGTCAATGAAATGATGAGTTTTTTCATATAACAATCTCCCTTCCTGTATAAGTGTTACCTTGAGTATAGTTGCATTTCAGAAAAAAGAGTTTTAGCCCGGATATTTCATCCTATAGCGTAACGAGGGCGTGAAAATGGCTTGTCTGCAAGGCGCAAGAAGAAAAATGACTGGTCACATATATACAATATATGTTGGTGTGACAAGTGATCTTATTAAACGTGTGTATCAGCATAAAAATAGTAGTGGTTTCGGTTAGCGGTCGTTACGACTGTCAGTTGCTTGTGTACTATGAACTGCACGGGGATAGGTTGGGTGCCATTGCCAGAGAAAAACAGATAAAAGGAGGGGGTCAAGAAAAAAGAAGCTTGCAGTAATCGAAGCAATGAATCCTAAATGGCTCGATTTGTATGCAAGTATCTTGTAAAGTCAAAGCCTGGTTTGCTTCGTCGTAAAAAGCACTCCTCCTGACGTGCTAACTGGCATTAATGCAACGCCATTGGTCAGTGCATTTTAATAAAAAACAAACCCACTATACAGTACAAATCTGACTAAATCCCAGTCCTTTTTTCTGTATGCCTTCAATCATGCGCGGCAATGCGGCAACGGTTTGTTCACGCTTTTCAAAACCATCATGAAATAAAAACACTTGGCCTGAATGCGCATTCAACAAAACCCAGTTAACAATTTTATCCGTCCCTGGGCGATCATAATCAAATGAATTCCACCCCATAGGCATGGGCATCATACCATTTTCTCGAATCACGCTTCTTACATGTTCATTCGATGCCCCATAAGGATAACGTAAACAGACGGGCTTTTTGCCAATGATATTTTTAATCACGACTTGTGGCTCAGTTATTTCTCGATAAAGTTCGACATCATTCAACTTGGTTAACATGGGGTGCGTCATCGAGTGACTATTGATCGCATGTCCATCCGCTAAAACCATTCTCACAATTTCAGGATGCGCTTTTGCATTCATGCCGACCATAAAAAAAGTGGCTTTTATATGATATTTTCTTAAAATTGCTAATATTTGTGGCGTATATTCAACGGTTGGGCCATCATCAAACGTCAATGCCACTGTGCCAGGCAATGCTGTTTTACGCATCGTTTGCACATCGACAGCAAAAACAGAAAAAGACAAGCAATAGACAAGTAATATAAAGAATATTTTTTTCATACCCATATGACAACGCAAATTTTTAATTCTTGTTAATACACCATTCGTACTTCAAGGTGCGAAGCTCGCAATGACGGCATCACACGTCACATACATTATCGCATCTTGAAGTGTAATGGGCGTAGCATTCCGTGTTGTTTACATTGGATCGAATATGCTAAATTATACGCTCCTATCCCGCTTTTAGATAGGGTGGTTATTAAGATACTACTTCATTGAACATAAGGCCATATCATGGGCATCAACCAATCCGTCCTCAATCTCCTTATTCAATTGCGCGAAACGGGCGCTATCAAAAATCATGCTTCTGTTATGGAGATTGGCGCACAGCAGATTTCGAATTGTTTTTTGGCTTCAAAGCATCAACTGAATGAAATTGGAAAATTATTTAATATTTCAGATCCACATTGCCTACCCGATCCAACGCCCACCCATATTACAAGCGGCACATTAGAACATCTCAACGTCAATGCGCCATTAGCCAGTAAATTCTGGAAATGGCTTGGGTTTCATTATGCTTCAATAGACATAGACGGCAGCATAGATAGTGTCCCGATAGATTTAAATTTTGATTCTATCCCCAGAAAAATTGCTCGAAAATTTGATATTGTTACTAATCTAGGCACCACCGAACATGTTGCCAATCAACTCAATGCTTTTAAAATTATCCATGAATTAACTGCTAAAAATGGCATTATGATTCACGACCTGCCCTCTCAGGGTATGTTTAATCACGGCCTCATTAATTACAATCCGAAGTTCTTTTGGATGCTCGCACGCAGCAATGGCTATGAATGGGTGTATTTTAATTATATGAGTGACTTAGCTGCCTACACACTACCGCAGAATATCATTGATAATGTCAAACCATTTAATGCAGAGATCATCGATCATATTAAGGACTACACTGCATCAGATTGCTCTATGTTAGTTGTTTTCAGGAAAATATATCACTCTCCTTTTGTGCCGCCACTCGATGTTGATTCCGGCACACAAACTACTAACAAAATCCTTAAAAAACGCTACTGGAGTGTTTTTAAGAAGAGAGCTTTTATAAAATATCGTATCTATAATGCAATACGCAAACGATTGAAATCGTTCATTAGCATTAGTTAATTACGAATGAATATTAGGCTAAAACAACATTACACGCTGCTGATTGCCATGCTCTTTGCGGTGACTGCATGGGGTGCATATGTCATTGCTGTTTTATCTTCTCACCAATTAGAGACTGTTAAATTTAGCGTAGAAAATGGAGGGGCCGTCGCCTCAGCTGTTTCTCATGTCTTATATCATTCACCATTGGGGAGCACCTATCACGATATTCAAAAAATCTTAGATCAAAGCGCATCCACTGCGCACGGCATCTCACTGGTCGCCACAACCCATATCGATAAACAGGATTTTAAACGCGTAGCAGGCAGTGATGGTATTGCTTTAAATCTTATTTATACACTGGGTATGCAGTTATTCGGCGTGAACATCAATGCCATTTTTTTTATTTTCGCTACATTCTTGTTAATTGCTCATTTAGCCTATACTGCCTGCTTTTATGATCACCGTTTTATCCTAGCACCCATTTCACTCTTCTCGTTAACGCTCATGGTTTTTATGCCAATCGTCACCAACCCGACAATTGCAGAACATGTGCCTATTGCGGGCTATCGATATTTTACCGTCCTCGCCGCATTGCCTATGATGCATGTATTGCTATGGCTTGCTGATGATGGACGGCAAACGATGAATGTCCTGTCAGTCGTTTGTTTGATACTACAGGTGATCATCATTAGTTTATGTGGTTTTGTTGCAAAATCTAGCGCTTATGCTTTTATCGCTATTTGCATATTTTCTTGTATCAGCTATTACCACGAAAGAAAAAATAAACCAACATTAACCATGCTATTAAAAAAAATAGCCGCGATTACCATCGTCTTAATAATCTTTTCTATATCATTTTATCACATCACACCTAGAGCATATAAAAATGCAGGCGCAGTTACAGATGCCGTCTGGCATCGTGTTTGGATTAGTTTAGGCGTCAATCCAAATTGGCCATTTGATAATATTAAAATGCTCTATCAAGACTGCGAAGCAACTTCCCGCGGAAAAATTAGCAAAGGCTTGCAACCGGGTAATGTTGATAGTAACGGAAGTTGCGTGTGGGACCTCTACGTCAAAAAATATCCTCACGCGCTGGCTGATGATAAATTTGCCGCTGAAAAATACCAAGCTGTACAAAGAGATGCGTTCTTTAGCGTGCTGTTTCATAATCCAGCTGATGTATCCATTACATTTTTATATTATAAACCAATTCAAATTTTATCCACGATCAAAAAAGTTTTTAGTTATCACATCAGAGCGACATCAACGCAAAGCATCTTTTCATTGATAGTATCTGCATTCATCTTAGCGCTATCTTGGTTTTTATATTTTAAACACGCCACATTTCAGTGTGCAATATTAATAGTACAGCTATTATGTTTAGCGACTCTCTCAACCATTGCCATGTACATTGTTGCTTGGTCAGAGCCTTGGACCAGTATTGAATTAATTTATTATCTGCATGTACTAACGCTGATGTGTCTCATGATACTAGCCAATTCGCTAGCCC
>MGYE01000047.1:0-22536 GCA_001801625.1 Gammaproteobacteria bacterium RIFCSPHIGHO2_12_FULL_42_10 | reverse complement strand
GCGCAAGAAGAAAAATGGCTGGGAGCATATTGTATATATGCGACCAGTCATTTTTCTTCTTGCAACGCAGCAGACAAGCCATTTTCACGTCCGCAGTAGTTAGTATGATGAAATATCCGGGCTAGTGTACTTAAAAATTATATTTCGTTCTTCCGTGAGAGACGACGAGCCAGGGCTCCCTCACTACAACAAAATAACTGTTGAGTAATCCCTGCTTAGCAGTTCCTAATCAAGCCATTACTTTTGTATATTGCTTTGCAAACAGCTTAAATGAATCATGCATATAGGCGATCATTTCCTGTGTTAGCCCATGATGGCAACCAATCAATATGCCGCCTCGCATCACTTGATCTGCGTGGGGGTATCCGTGGATTGATTGATGAGATTTAATTTTGTTGAAGCCCGGCTGTCTTAAAATGTTTCCCGTAAAAACGGTACGCGTCTGTATATTGCATTTTTCTAAAAATATTTGTAACGCCTTACGTGTAAATGGTGCCGATTCTTTCACAGTCAGCGCAAAAGCAAGCCATCCTGTACGAGAATCCGGCAATTGTTTTGGCAGAATAAACCAATCTTGATATTGACTAAAAAACTCCATATGTGCTGCATGCGCTTGTTCACGCGCCAGAATATTCTGTTGAAGTTTGCTTAATTGGACCAAACCGAAAGCTGCGCCCATTTCGGAAGGTTCAAGATTATAGCCAATTGCCTCAAATACAAACTTTGCATCATAATCGATCTGATCAACTTGAATATTGAAACGATTCTCAATCGCTTCAGACTCTATAAATAATGATGAACTCCGTCCCCAGCTTCGCAATAATTTTGCACGTTCAGCCAAACGTTCTTCATTCACGCATAACATGCCGCCATTACCGGCACAATTAATCACATGCGATCCATAAAAACTAGTTGTGCTGATATCTGCATAACGACCGGATGACACCCCAGCCAATGTTGCACCTAAAGTATCTGCAGAATCCTCAACAGCTATTAAATGATATTTTACCGCAATCTCGTGTAGCATCTTCCAATCAGGTAAATTGCCAATTAAATTTGGAATCATCATCGCTTTTGTATTGGAAGTAATCATAGCTTCAACTTGATTAACATCAATATTGAATGTGCCAGGCATAACATCTACAAAACTAGGCACTAAATTATTTTTAACGAGTGGCGCAACGGTCGTTGCAAATGTTAAAGCAGGCGTGATCACTTCAGCGCCTACCGGTAAATCAAGTATCTCAATCGCCAAATAATTTGCAGAAGAACCGGAATTCACCATGATGCCATGCTGTTTATCAAATAAAGTGGCGACCTTCTGTTCCATCTCTCGCACATGTTGGCCCATCATGGTAGATGTTCGCAAAACAGAGACAACTGCTTCAATTTCCTCTTCGCCATGCACACTTTTACCATAAGGTACATTAAGAAATTTTTGTGCTGTCATCGCAAAGCTCCCTCGTATTCGTTGTTTGATTCATATAATCTTTAATATGCAGTAGACTCACATCACGCATGTTTTCTTTGGCAAGGTAAGCTCGATACCATCTGGCAGTCACTGCCAATCCTTTTTCTAAATCTAAACGTGGTTGCCATCCTAAGCGCAAGAGCGCTTTGGAACAATCTAATTTCAATGATTGCGCCTCATGGGGATGATTCGCTGCATCTTGATACCACGCATCTCGACGTTCCAAATATTGCCCAAAAAAATCTACAACCCACTTAACCGGCTTAACATCGCGCTCATTTGGGCCAAAATTCCAACTCTCAGCAAATGCTAAAGGTGACTGATATAATCGTTCTGCTAATAATAAATAGCCACTTAATGGCTCCAGAACATATTGCCAAGGACGTAAAGCGTTTGGATTGCGAATCGGCACAGACTCGTTATTAACGAAAGCGCGCATCATATCAGGAATTAAACGATCAGCGGCCCAATCGCCGCCACCAATAACATTGCCTGCCCGCACGGATGCAAGGCCGATTTGCATCGCACGAAAATAGGAATCGCGATAGGCTGAGGTAACAAGCTCAGCGCAAGCTTTGCTGTTACTATAAGGATCATGCCCGCCTAAACGATCATGTTCTCTATACCCCCAGCACCACTCATTATTTTCATAACATTTGTCGCTTGTAATATTGATAACAGCACGCACAGTGTTTGTTTGTCTTATCGCCTCAAACAAATGGACCGTGCCCATTACATTAGATGCGTAGGTTTCAACAGGGTCAAGATAGGCAGCGCGCACCAATGATTGAGCGGCCATATGAAAGACGATATCAGGCTGAAAGGCTTGTAATGTTTCACAAAGAAGATATCTGTTGCCTACATCTGCTATCACGCTCTTCATGTTTTTTGCAACAGCGGCGAGTGTGAAAAGATTTGGCTCAGTCGGTGGTTCTAGCGAATAGCCAACCAACTCAGCGCCCAACATCTGCAGCCATAATGCCATCCAACTACCTTTAAATCCGGTATGGCCTGTTATCAGTACTCTTTTGCCTCTCCAAAAAGTCATGCTGACCATTCTTCTTCAACAGAAGTAGGTTGATTCAATCGCTGAACACGATGCCCATGATCTTTCCAAATTTTCCAAGGCGCACTTCCCTCGCGCCACAATGCTTCTAAATGATTTTTATCGCGCAAGGTATCCATGGCATACCAAAACCCTTGATGATGATAAGCTGACAATTGTCCTGCTGCTGCTAAATGTTCAAGCGGGTATCGCTCCCAAATCGTGCTATCGTCTGTAATATATTGCATCACATCAGTCGATAAAACAAAAAACCCGCCATTAATCCAGCCACCATCGCCTACTGGTTTTTCTGAAAATCCGACTATTTTGTTTTGATCAAGACGTAAAGAGCCAAAACGGCCCGGCGGTTGTACCGCAGTAAGTGTTGCTAAGGTTTTTTGTTGTTGATGACATTTGATCAAATCACCAATATGAATGTCAGCGATACCATCGCCATAGGTCAAACAAAAGTCTTCTTGATCTAGATAACTGGCAATACGTTTTAAACGTCCGCCCGTCATTGTGTTTTCGCCTGTTTCAACCAACGTGACGCGCCAAGGCTCCGCATAATTTTGATGAATTTCCATCTGATTATTTTTAATATCGAAGGTAACATCGGACGTGTGCAAGAAATAATTAGCAAAATATTCCTTGATCATGTAACCTTTATAGCCCAAACAAATAATGAAATCGTGAATATGATGGGCGGAATATAGCTTCATAATGTGCCAAAGAATAGGCTTGCCACCAATTTCTATCATAGGCTTAGGACGTACAGCGGCTTCTTCGCTAATCCTTGTCCCTAAACCGCCTGCTAAAATCACAACCTTCATGGTTATTCTTCCAAAAATACAGACTGTCCCACATAAACAGCTGGCTATAAATATAGATATCACCTACCGAAATTGCAACCGCTATTGCAGACATTGCGGAAGCATTGTATCGTCATAATCGTTATAAAATACAACGCCAGGAAGAGTATGAGATTAATCAGTGTTGTGACGCCTTGCTACAATGAAGAAGAAAATGTAGAGGAATTATACAAACAGATAAAGGGTATATTCAGCCATCTACCCCACTACCGGTACGAACATCTTTTTATTGATAATGCTTCTAGCGATAAAACCGTCTCCGTTTTAAAGCAAATTGCAAAACAAGATAAAAACGTTAAAATTATCGTAAATTCCCGCAATTTTGGCCATATTCGATCGCCATATCACGGGCTTTTACAAGCACAAGGCGACGCTGTTATCTTCGTAGTCGCAGATCTCCAAGATCCGCCCAGCATGATCAACCTTTTTCTAGAAAAATGGGAAGAAGGATATAAAATTGCCATAGGCGTTAAACCAAAAAGTGACGAATCTCGTCTATTATTTGCTATTCGACGTTTGGGGTATCACTGGATTAAGAAAATTGCCGATGTAAAATTAATCAAAAATTTTACAGGTTTTGGTCTGTACGACAAAGAAGTTATGACTATTTTGCATTCTTATGATGACCCGTATCCTTATTTCCGCGGCATGATCGCAGATATTGGTTTCGAAATTGCTGAGATTCCCTACCACCAGCCCCAAAGAAAACGCGGTCTCACTAAAAATAATTTCTACACACTTTATGATATTGGCATGCTAGGCATCACCAGTTACTCAAAAATACCATTACGACTCGCTGTTATGGCTGGTTTTTTATTAGCCATACTTAGCCTTGTGATTGCTGGCGTTTTCTTTATTCTGAAGTTAATTTTTTGGGATCGATTTAGTGCGGGGGTTGCACCCATTGTCATCAGCTTATTCTTTTTCTCGTCTGTCCAATTATTTTTTATTGGATTGCTTGGCGAATATATTGCTTCAATCAATACGCGGGTCATGAAACGGCCACTGGTCATTGAAAAAGAGCGAATTAATTTTTAGGTTAGAGTGACCACAATGATGTCTACCAATCTATTAGCAGATGATCTTAACTCAATTATCCATCAAACGGCGCCTCTATGGGAAGCATTACGCAATCAACGATTATTCATCACAGGTGGAACAGGGTTTTTTGGCTGTTGGCTATTAGAGAGCTTTGTTTTGGCAAATCAGGCATTTAATTTACAAGCACATGCCGTTGTCTTAACGCGCAATAAACAAAAATTCTCGGAAAAATGTCCACATCTTTATCGAAACCCCGCATTATCTTTCCAAGAAGGTGACTGTCGAGATTTTACCTATCCGAAAGGCACCTTCTCGCATATCATCCATGCAGCAACCGATGCAAGTGTTGAGATCAATCTCAATCAACCATTGGTGATGCTAGATTCCATCATTCAAGGCACAAAACAGACGTTAGAGTTTGCAAAACGCTGCGGCGCGAAGCGTTTTTTGCTAACCAGTTCAGGCGCCGTTTATGGTAAACAGCCGTACAATATTAGTCACTTACCGGAAGATCATCCCTGTCAAATACTGACCACGCACCCAGCGGCAGCTTACTCAATTGGGAAATGTGCGGCAGAACAAATGAGCTGTCAGTACGGCGTGCAAAATGGCTTTGAAGTAAAAATTGCACGTTGTTTTGCATTTATTGGTCCTCATCTCCCGCTCAATAAGCACTATGCTATCGGTAATTTCATTCGTGACAGCTTGCAGGGTCAGCCTATCGTTATACAAGGTGATGGTACGCCGTATCGCTCTTATCTATACGCATCTGATCTTACTGTTGCGCTCTGGACGATCTTATTTAATGGCCAAGCATTACGTCCCTATAATGTTGGTTCAGATCAAGCGTATTCTATTAGTGAAGTAGCAAAAATGGTAGCCAACCGCTTTAGTCCGACGCCCACTATTATTCAGAAAAAATTACCAATGACAGGCATGCTACCAGAACGCTACGTCCCCAATGTCACACGCGGCAAAAATGAATTACAATTAACACAACATGTCACGCTAGAGGCAGCCATCGATTTGACAAAACGTTGGCATATTCGGACGCAGCAAACAAAATCAATGGTAGCCTGATGAATCAATTAAAAGTCGCTATCCTAGGCAGTGGTAATATTGGCACTGACTTGCTAATCAAAGTCACTCGTTCGCCCTACCTACAATGCAATGTTTTTATTGGTCGCAATTTAGCCTCGCCAGGCATCATGAAAGCGCGATCGTTGAATGTCCAGACTTCTGCAGATGGCATCGCCTATATCGTCCAACATCCAGCATGTTGTGAAATTGTCTTTGATGCGACTTCTGCAACCGCCCATCAAGAACATGCGCCTATTTTAAAAACATTAAATAAATTCGTAATCGATTTAACACCCGCAAAAATAGGCATACTCTGCGTACCAGTAGTCAATATCACAGATTGCCTCAAGCAAATGAATATCAATATGATCACGTGTGGCGGACAAGCAGCCGTACCGATTGCGCATGCGCTTGCTATGACACATCATGAAATTGACTATATTGAAACGATTTCAAATATTGCTTCGCGAAGCGCGGGTCGTGCCACTCGATTAAATATAGATGAATATATCCATACAACCGAAGCTGCACTAAAATCATTCACTGGCGCTAAAATAACCAAAGCTATCTTAAATCTTAATCCAGCACAACCTTGTATTCATATGCAAACAACCGTATTTGCAAAAGTAAAAAATCCCCAAATCGAAAAACTACGTCATGCGGTCGGAGCGATTGCAGAACAAATACAACGATATGTCCCAGGATATGCAATCATCGTTCCCCCCATGATTGAAAATGATCGTATTGTTGTGATGGTGAGAGTGAAAGGCTTAGGCGATTATCTGCCAGAATATGCGGGCAATTTAGATATTATCAATTGTGCCGCACTCGCCTTAGCTGAAGCGTATGCTAAAACCAAATTGCATCCCCCTCAAAAGGAGAAGGCCCATGAAATCTGTTTTGCTCAGTGATCCTACATTAAGAGATGGTAATCATGCAGTGAGCCATCTGCTCACAACGGAGCAGATTGCTGCTTACTGTCAGGCAATTGATCAAACAGGCATGCCTATTGTTGAGATAGGACATGGCAATGGATTGGGCGCTTCATCATTACAATTGGGTCTGTCAAAAACGGCTGATTTCACCGCTTTAAAAGTCGCGCGTGATCATTTGAAAAAATCTAAGCTGGGTGTACATGTTATCCCAGGATTTGCAACGATTGAAAAAAATCTTAAGCCGGCCATTGATCTAGGCATTGATGTGGTCAGAGTCGCCTCACATTGTTCGGAGGCAGATATCACCGAACAACATATCAAATATGCGCGCACAGCGGGGAAAATCGTTTATGGCGTTCTCATGATGTCGCATATGGTTTCTCCTGCAGTCCTTGTTGAAGAAGCTATCAAAATGCAATCTTATGGCGCAGAGGGCATCATCTTTATGGATTCTGCAGGGCATTATCTCCCCGAAGATATTACAAAACGCGTTACCATGCTCGTTCAGTCACTTTCTATTTCAGTCGGCTTTCATGCACACAATAATCTTGGTATGGCCATTGCAAACTCTATTGCAGCGGTTGCTGCGGGCGCAAATATGCTAGATGGTTGTGCACGTGGTTTTGGCGCAGGTGCGGGCAATGCACAGTTAGAAGTGTTAGTAGGTGTCTTAAAACGCATGGGTTATGAGACCGGCATCGATTTTTACAAGCTACTGGATGCAGCAGATCTTGCAGAGTCTGCCATCATTAAAGAAATGCCCACCATTAGTTCTGCAAGTATCGTCAGTGGACTTTCTGGTGTTTTCTCGGGTTTTATGAAACCTGTTTTGCGCATCTCAAAAGAATTTAATGTTGACTCGCGCGATGTTTTTTTTGAACTTGGTAAACGTAAAATTGTCGCCGGACAAGAAGATATCATTATCGAAGTCGCACACAATCTCGCCAAACGCAATCAAACGGATATTAAATAATGTCAACTGCGACACTCGACTTAATATTAAATGATTATCACCATGTCACGGCCAACAAAACTGAATCCCTAGCTGCCATTAAAAATACGACGCTCGTCATCACTGGTGGCACCGGCTTTGTCGGTACATGGCTAGCAGGACTCATTGCTTTTTTGAATGATCACCATGCTTTCAATGTTAATCTTATTCTCATCGGTAGAAACATTGAACATTTTAAAATGACTCGCCCTCATCTTGCTAAACGCAATGATATTCAATTGCTTTCATCGGATATCAGATATTTAGCTGAGTTGCCACAGGAAACCAATTGGCTCATTCATGCTGCAAGCAATCCAGATAATCGTTTTCATGCATCCAGTCCCATGGAAACCATGTCTATTATCGCAAACGGCACTTATTCAATCTTGCGTGCAATCGAGCGCTGTGCAGATTTTAAAATGTTACTCAATTTAAGTTCAGGATTAATCTATGGGTCACAACCCATGACACACCCTGCAATCGATGAGCATTATATAGGTGCGCCCAAATGCGGCACCGTTTCATCTGCCTATGCAGAAGCCAAACGCTTCGCCGAAACACTCTGCCACTCTTCTCGCAGCCAAGCCAGAATGCCAGTTATCACCGCGCGACCGTTTGCATTTATTGGGCCTTATCAATCACTAGAAAGACCTTGGGCTATCAATCATTTTATTAAAGATGCGCTTTCACACAAACCCATCCGTGTACTCGGCGATGGCGGCACCATTAGAAGCTACCTCTATGCAAGTGATATGGCATTCTGGCTACTGAGTATTTTAACGCGCGGACAATCGGGCGAAATCTATAATCTAGGTAGCGACGAAGCGGTCACGTTAAAAGAATTAGCCGCAATGATTACGGCACTCATTGACCCTGCCATTGAAATACAACTCAGCACAGCGAGCAATCAACCGAAAAATTCGCGGTTCGTCCCTGAAATTACATTCGCTCAAAATAACCTTCAGCTTGCTGTCACAACTGATCTTCATCACGCTCTTAAAAAAACAATCGCCTGGAACACGTTATGATCCATAAAAATTTTATCAGAGAAAAATTAATGGTGGGCAGCCCTGTCATCGGCATCTGGTCGATTATGAATACACCGCTTACAATCGATATTGCAGCACATGCCGGTCTTGATTTTCAGATACTCGATATGGAGCATGGTGTCTACGACCTGCCTTCCCTTGACAATTGTATACGCGCAGCAGAATCCGTACAATGCTCACCCTTGATACGCGTACCAGGACTCGATCCAACGATCATTCAAAATTGTTTAGACATGGGCGCGCACGGCATCATCGTTCCGCGAATTAAAAACTTTCACGATGTAACGTACGTTATTCAAGCTACAAAATTTAATCCCATTGGATCTCGCGGATTTAATCCTTTTACGCGTGCAAGCGGCTATCATCCCACCTTACCACTGGATACTACAAAATTAAATAACACTTTCGGATTAACGTCGATCATTTTAGAAAATCAATCTGCATTGAGTGCGCTGGATGACATCCTCACACTGCCTGCATTAGAAATGCTTTATATCGGCGTCTATGATTTATCATTCGATTTAGGATTACACGGACAGATCGATCATCCAGAAATAACTAAAATCATTACAACAACAATTTCAAAAATCAGAAAAGCAAATAAATTCTCAGGCATCATGGTCAAAAACCAAGAAGAGATGGAAAAATATCTTTCTCTTAATGTGAACATGCTTGTTTATGGCGTTGATACACATCTTTATTATTCAACAATCAAACGAAATGTCGATGCCTTTAGAAAAATAACACAAGTAACTGCCGAATTTAGGTTAAATGAATAGGGCAGCCGCATGACTCAAATACGCGTTGCAGACTACATTGCACAATTTTTAGAAAAAAAAGCGGTTGATAAAGTCTTTCTGTTATCAGGCGGTGGCATGATGCATCTACTGGACGCTATCAGTCGCACATCAATTGGATACATCTGCCATCATCATGAACAAGCAAGTGCCATGGCTGCAGAAAGTTATGCGAGACGTTCCGGGAAATTAGGCGTCTGTTACGCCACATCAGGACCGGGCGCAACGAACATCATTACAGGCCTTGTGGGCGCCTGGCAAGATTCTTCGCCCGTTTTATTTATTACAGGACAAGCCAAACACACACAAACGATCAGACAATCTGGTCTCGATGGCTTGCGACAATTTGGCACTTTCGAAGTGGATATCGTTCCCATTGTGCAGTCTATTACAAAATATGCTGTGTTTTTAAATGATCCTAGTCTCATTCGATATCATCTAGAAAAAGCCTATGCACTCGCTATGCATGGACGTCCCGGTCCTGTTTTAATTGATATACCCGTAAATTTACAAGGCGCATTGATCAATCCAAACAAATTAATGGGTTATACGTCCGACTTAGCACTACCTGTCTTGCCAAATGATGAAACGATAGCAAATATTTTAAAACGTCTCACAACGGCAACACGCCCTCTTATTCTTGCAGGACATGGCATTAGAGTCGCGCATGCTGTACAGATATTCGATCAGTTCATTCGCTTGCTCAATATGCCTACTGTCACGACACAATTAGCGAAAGATCTCTTGCCTTATGATCATCCATTATTTATCGGCCACCCAGGCATGAAAGGCGATCGCGCTGGTAATTTTGCTCTCCAACAAGCTGATGTCATCCTATCACTGGGTTGCAGTCTACATGTCTTAACAACCGGCTATGAATTAGATCAATTCGCACCCACTGCATACAAAATACAGGTAGAAATTGATAAGCACATCATACAACGCGCTGAAATTAAGGTGGACGAAAAAATTCAATGTGACATTCCTTCTTTTATTCAACGTGCGCTGACACTGGCAGAAGATCTACCTGCTTTCAGATCAGCATCATGGCAGAAACACTGTCAAAAATTAAAACATGAACTAGCCGTACAGAATGAGCCTCATAAAATGCCCGAAAATGAGATTAATTACTATGAAGTGATCGATGCCATCAGTCATGCCTGCAAAGGCGATGAAACTATCATCACAGATGCAGGCTCTGCCTTTTATGTCGTCGGTCAAGCATTCCGAGTCAAGCAAAATCAACGCGTCATCGTATCTGGCGCCTTAGGCACCATGGGCTTTGCTGTACCTGCTGCAACAGGCGCAAGCATTGCAGCGCCAAATCATGCTGTGATTAGCATAACAGGCGATGGCTCTCTACAAACCAATATCCATGAGCTCAGCACCATCCGACACAACAATCTCAATATTAAATTATTTGTACTTAACAATGGTGGATATGTTTCCATTCAAAACACACAAGCTAATTTTTTTAATGGCCATTTAGCGGGCGTTAATCAAACAAGCGGGGTCTCCTTTCCCTGCTTATCGATGTTAGCAAAAGCATATGACTTGCCCTACTCTTCAATTAAGACACGTGATGCCCTAACAGCAATAATTAACAAAACACTCGCATCAACAGGCCCCATTATTTGTGAAGTGTTTACGTGTGCACAACAAGAAATCATCCCCACCGTCTCGTCACAAAAATTAGCAAATGGTCAGATGGTTTCAAAACCACTAGACGACATGTTTCCATTTATGACAGCAGACAAAAGAAAGCGGTATATGATAACCGCTACAGAATGAACGGAACAAGCAACGCGCAAGATTTGTTGACAATTGGTTTACCGATTTTAACAAACAACAGAACCGATCATGTCATCAGACAGTGATAGAAAATTTAGCCAGCCATGGAATCAATGCACGAATCTCCAGCCCATCTGGATAAGTTTTTTCACGCTTGATTTCTTTCACTAGCTGAATTTTCTTTGCTTGAGGCAGCAATTCACTAAAATAACCAAAGCCCCTTCCTGGCGCATCATCCGACCATTTTATTTCAATTAAATGAGAAGGTTTATTTTCCTGGAAAATCAAGAAGTCAAGTTCTTTACCCTCTTTTGTGCGTAGATAGTGTAAATTTGTTCTAATGCCTTGCGTATCTTCAATCAATTGAAGTTCCTTCAATAAAGCGCAGGCTACTAAGTTTTCAAGACGCGCACCTTTGTCTTCATCAACATAAGCATGATCATAAAAATAATATTTTGGTTCTTTCAATAAAGAGCGAGCAATATTTTTGTGGAATGGTGTGACACGAAAGATAATGTATAAATTTTCCAGTAATTGTAACCAGCGCTTGATAGTGTTTGGATCTCGCTCAAGATCACGCGCTAAACTGGCATATGAAACGGTTGACCCTACGCGCTCTTTTAGTAGTAGCACTAATGTTTCAATTGTCTGTATGTCGTGGCCAGTATAAATATCTAGCAAGTCCTGTCGTAGGATAATATCTAAATGCGTACGTCTCCAGCGCTTATAATACGTGACATCATTTTTAAAAAACGGTTCAGGAAACCCGCTGCAATGCCATAGTTGGTTGAATAACTGATTGATATCGCGTTTATCATGCTGACTTATTTCTTTTAGATCTAAAGGGTGTAGTCGAAATTGAAAATAACGACCTGCGAGTGAATCTCCCATTTTTCTACTCACATCAAGACGTGCACTACCCGTCACTAATATTTCAGGCGGAATGCCTTCCGTATCATAGATGCCTTTGAGCCAGCGTTTCCAGCCGTTCATTTTATGTAGTTCATCTAGAATGAGTAGTTTCTTATTTCTATCCCAACTTTTTTTTATTAATGCTAATCTGTCTTCAGCTGAATCATAATTGAAATAATCATAGGATTCATATAATTGTTTAGAAAGCGTTGTTTTGCCGCATTGGCGTGGCCCAGTTAACAGCACTATTTTACTTGGCAAATCTTTCTGAATGTCAGATTGAATGATTCTTTTCATGTGGCTATTATAGCATGCATTCCGTAATGGTCAAGACTAAAACGGAATGCATGATTGAATCAGAAATTCCCGCTAACTGGTTGCCTTGGGTGTTATGTAGCAAGAAGTCAAGCGCAAGGCCTGCGGCCGACGAGCCATTGTGCGGAATAACACCCAAGGCAACCAGTTAGCGGGAATTGCTGTGATCGAATAGTCAATCAAGCTATAGATTGATTAACGTTTTAGATTTCAAGCCGCGACTTTTAAACCAATCATCGCCGTAAGAAATATAAATTTCATGCCCCTTCTTGATATTTTCCGTTGCTTTGATAGTCGCAACACGTTTGGTGACATTAATCGTATAATCAGCATTGGGTGATTCTGCATGATTATAAATAATGCCAAAGCCAGTTAGTAAAGCGTAACGTTTGCGACCAGGCACATCAAAATAGTAATCCTCCAGTCCATCGTCGCCGCCTTTTGAAACAATCACATAACATTGCTCAAGTTTTTCGCCTTTCCTGATGTTTTTATCTGCAAAAACACCATAACCATGCAACTTAGATTTTTTAACAACAATTTTATTGTGGAGCAGTGCTTTTCTTTTCATAGGCTAGATTTACTTTTGATTGCGATGGCCGTTTAAGATGATTAGAGATAAACCGGCCAACTTGAATTAATTTCTCTAAATTTACATTGGTTTTAATATGCATGCCTTGCAGCATATAGAGCACATCTTCTGTTGCCACATTGCCTGTTGCGCCTGCCGCATAAGGACAACCACCAATACCTGAAACTGAGCTATCGACAATCGTAACCCCTAATGAAAGAGCGGCATAAATATTGGCTAAAGCTTGTCCATAAGTATCGTGAAAATGTACCGCTATTTTAGCGATCGACACGTTCTTTGCAACAGACATTATCAATTTAGTGACATTAAGAGGCGTTCCAATGCCAATTGTATCGCCTAATGAAATCTCATCACATCCCAATTCATGCAATTGCCCAGCAAGCGCTGCCGTTTTTTCAAAAGGCACCTCATCCCCATAGGGCGACCCCAACACACAAGATAAATACCCGCGCACAAAAAGTCCGTGTTTTTTTGCAATCAAGAGAATCGCTTCGATACGCTGGGTACTCTCTAAAACAGTACAATTCGTGTTTTTTTGAGAAAAAGCTTCGGAAGCGGTGCAAAATACTGCAATTTCCTTCACATTGGCAGCCAATGCCTGCTCTAAACCCTGTACATTCGGAATGAGGACTGGATATTTAACAGCAGGTTTTTTATGAATACCCATTAAAACATCGCGGCCATCTGCCAATTGCGGAATCCATTTCGGAGAAACAAAACTCGTTGCCTCAATCACTGAAAGGCCAGTCTCCGATAGCCGATCAATTAATTCTATTTTAATCGCCGTCGGAATCAATATTTTTTCATTCTGCAAGCCATCTCGTGGACTGACTTCAACTATTTTGACATGTTCCGGAAATAACATCAGACGCTCCAAGCAGGTAAACGTTTTTCTAGAAAGGCTTTGAGCCCTTCACCGGCCTCTTTTGAAGCACGCAGTTCTGCCAGATGCAATGCAGTTATTTTTCCTATGTCTGGGGTAATTTTTTCATTTGTCATACGAGAGAGTAACGCTTTCGTTTTAATAAGCGCATCAGGGCCATTTTTTAATAATTGTCCAGCGAGCAACCTACCCTCTTCCAACAAGGTTTCTTTTTTTGAAATGATATGCACCAATCCCATCTGTTTAGCTTCTTCAGCAGAGAATAACGCACCTGTTAAAAAATAATACCGCGCTAATCGTTCACCTATTGCAGCCAACACATAGGGACTAATCGTTGAAGGGGCCAATCCAATTTTTACTTCAGGAAACCCAAAACTAGCGCCTTTATCAGCGATTACTATGTCACACACACATAATAGTCCCGCGCCACCACCAAGCGCTCTTCCCTGCACTAACGCAAGGGTAGGCAGCGGAAATGTATGAAGTTGATACAAACAATTGGCAAGGGATAATGCATCTTGGTAATTACTATCTGCACCATTTGTAACAACAGTCTGCATCCACTGTAGATCCCCGCCCGCACAAAAATGATCGCCCGCGCCACGGATAATTAGCACACGCATGGTAGAATCTGCAAGAATCTGTTTTAAAGCGGTTGCAATAGCTGTAATTAACTCGCCATTTAATGCATTGCATTTGAGGGGACGATTGAGCGTGATCTCTGCAATGCCGTTGGATTTTTCTAAAATGATAGGCGTTATGATCTGCATGCTATCGTCCTTAACTATTACTCACATCCTAAAAACCCCAAACTTTGTATCCGTAATCGGTGCATTCAATGTAATTTGCAAACTCATCCCAACTACTTTACGCGTCTCTCGCGGATCAATCACGCCATCATCCCATAAACGTGCGCTAGAATAATAGGCAGATGATTGTGCGCTATATTGCTCAAGCAATGGCGTCTTAAAACACTGCTCTTCCTCGAGCGACCAAGTCTCATTCGCACGCTCTTTTTTCTCGCGCGTTACCTGTGCCAACACACTCGCTGCTTGCTCACCGCCCATCACCGCAATACGGGCATTGGGCCACATATATAAAAATCGCGGCTCATATGCGCGTCCACACATTGCATAATTGCCAGCACCATAGCTATTACCAATGACAACGGTAATTTTAGGTACATTAGCAGACGCAACCGCTGCAACCAATTTTGCACCATGTTTAGCGATCCCCTCAGATTCAGCCTTACTACCCACCATAAAACCAGTGATATTTTGTAAAAATAACACTGGAATACGTCTTTGTGTGCAAAGCTCAATAAAATGCGTTGCTTTTAAGGCCGAATCTGAAAATAGAATCCCGTTGTTTGCAACAATCCCGACAGGCATCCCATAGATATGTGAAAAACCGCAGACGATCGTCTTGCCAAAACGCGCTTTAAATTCGTTAAACTCAGAGCCATCAACGATGCGTATAATAATTTCACGCACATCAAATGGATATCTTTGATCAGCAGGAACAATACCATATAATTCATCCGCTGATAAAAGCGGCTCACGAACAGCACGCATGGCAATCTGTCCTGCTTTGATATGGTTGAGATTACCAATAATACGACGTGTTTCTTGTAACGCATGTTCATCATTCATGGCATAATAATCTGAAACACCTGATAAACGACAATGCACATCAGCACCGCCTAGATTTTCTGCTGTCACAATCTCACCCGTTGCCGCTTTTACCAAAGGCGGTCCCGCTAAAAAAATGGTCGCTTCATCACGCACCATAATTGACTCATCTGCCATTGCGGGAATATAAGCGCCTCCTGCCGTACATGAGCCCATGACCACTGCAATTTGTGGAATGCCATTTGAAGACATACGTGCTTGATTGTAGAAAATTCGCCCAAAATTATTTTCATCTGGAAAAACTTCATCTTGTTTTGGTAAAAATGCGCCGCCTGAATCAACAAGATAAATACATGGCAACCGATTTTGTTTCGCGATCTTTTGTGCGCGCAGATGTTTTTTAACGGTAATCGGATAATAAGTGCCCCCTTTTACAGTCGCATCATTCACAACCAACATACAATCAATCCCCATTACCCGACCAATGCCTGTAATGATGCCACCTGCTGGCAACGCATCCTCGTATAAATCTAATCCAGCTAATGGAGAGAGCTCAAGAAAATCAGATCCTGGATCAACCAGCAACTCGATTCTATCGCGAGGCAACAATTTTCCATGATCAAGATGTCGCTTACGTGCCTTTTCTCCGCCACCTTGCTGAGCTGTTGTAATCTTTTTCTTAAGCTCGGTGACAAAGACTTGCATTGCTTCCGTGTTTTCTTTAAATATTTTATCTTTCGAATTAATCTGTGATTCAAAAGCTGGCATGATTATCCTATCTCAAATAATTCCCGACCAATCAACATACGCCTAATTTCAGACGTCCCCGCACCAATTTCATAAAGTTTCGCATCACGCCATAATCTACCCGCTGGAAAGTCATTTACATAGCCATTACCGCCAAGACATTGAATCGTCTCGGACGCCATCCAAGTGGCGCGCTCTGCCGTATATAAAATCAATGAAGCAGCATCTTTACGAGCCACATCGCCACGATCACAAGCGCTAGCAACCGCATAGAGATACGCACGAGAAGTCATAAGCGCGGTATACATATCCGCAAGCTTTGCCTGCATTAACTCAAATTCACCAATCGGTTTCCCAAACTGTTTGCGCTCTCGCACATAAGGCAAAACCACATCAAGACAAGCACACATAATGCCGACAGGACCTGCAGCTAAAACGGTACGCTCGTAATTTAGGCCACTCATCAACACATGCGCGCCGTCATTCACCTTGCCTAACACATTTTCTTCAGGAATACGGCAATGATTAAAAATTAACTCGCAAGTATTGGAGCCGCGCATACCCAGCTTGTCAAGTTTTTGTGCCGTACTAAAACCCGGCATATCACGCTCAACGATAAACGCAGTAATCCCTTTTGTCTTTGTTTTATCAGTACGCGCATACAGCACGATAATGTCTGCATCAGGACCATTCGTAATCCACATTTTTGTGCCATTTAATATGAATTGTCCACCCGATTGCTCAGCACGCATTTGCATGCCCATGATATCAGAGCCCGCTTGTGCTTCACTCATCGCAAGCGCACCAATATGGGTGCCATCACATAATTTAGGGAGATATCGTTTCTTTTGAAGAGGCGTTCCATGCAAATGAATTTGATTCACACAAAGATTAGAATGTGCGCCATAACTCAAGCCAACCGATGCAGAAGCACGACTGATTTCTTCCATCAAGACAACATGCGCAAGATATCCCAGCCCAGACCCACCATACGCTTCATCAACTGTCACGCCCAATAAACCTAATTGTCCCATCATCGGCCAAAGATTTTTTGGAAATTGATTGCTGTGATCAATCAATGCAGCTAACGGCGCAATTTCATGTTCTACAAACGTTCTAACTTGATCGCGCAACAAATCAAGCGTTTCACCTAATGCAAAATTTAAAAACGACATATTATTATTCCATTGTAGCTGCGCACAAATACCATATGCGTTTTTCAGCCTCATCAACATATTCTTCGAGCAGACTAGCCGTTGCGATATCCGCTTAATCGTCACACACTTGATGGACGCGACGCAAATGCGCAACTAACGCTTGGTTATCATGTATCAAACGTTGTAGATCCTAACACATCGTTTCATTATATAACTAATTTGTAGCCCGGATGAAATGCTTTTATTTCATCCGGGCTACAAATATTAAAAATCTTCAGACGTAATATAATCATCAAATGCAAGACAAGATTGCGCAAAGTCAGCAAATTGTTTTTCAATAAATTCAATAAAATTGGCAATCACAAAAGGCGATAACAGTCCCGATTTACGATATAAGCGCAGCACTTCGTCCTGTTTTGATAAGTATTTTTCAAATTTTGTCTGAATTTCGCCCTGCAAATCAGATGACTGTTGTTTAACATGTGCTTCATAACGTTTGACTTTATATAGCATATATTTTCTTTTAAGCGATTGAATCTCAGAAGCTACTTTTGCTTCGCGTAAACAAGTGTTTTCTAAAGTTTGGCTCTGCAAAACAGGTGATGTGGGCGACGATACTTGATAATCTCCATGCAAAGCCGCCATTAAATAAGCGCCAGGATGCTCAATCTTCTTTTTCGTGCGGACTAAACGCACTTTTTCTAAAATATAGTCATGCTCATAACGATTCACGATTTCATTCATTTGACTATCGGTCAACTTAAAATCCGCCAATAATCCCATCAACGCTACTGATTCTGTCGGCGCATTGGCTGCTTTTTCATTAGAAACGCTTGATATTCGCTTAAAAGCCGGATGATATTGTTTATTTTCTGACAATAAAAATTGAATTGCGATAATATTTTTACCCATTTTTTTAAACTGTGGCTCAACACAAATATCTGATTTTTGATTAATTTCCTTAACGGCAATATTAATCACATTCCTTTTAAATTCCTTAAATTCAGTATATTTATCTTTGGGCACACCCATCAACGAACGAAATATCGCGAGCGGAAACCAAGCAGTTTGCTTAATATTTTTAAAACGTGCACAGTTTTCATATAACACAAGACTATAGTTAGAATTAAATTTAGCTTGGACAAAAAGATTAATACGTCCATATAGCTCTAATGAAGATAAAATTGATTTAATTTGAGGACTATACGAATACTGTATGATACCACTTTTAATAGACGCACCCGCCAGTAAAGAACTAGCATGCCAACTAATGCCGTCCTCCGAAAATTTACCTTCATTTAAAAATTTACTGTCATCCAGTAAATTCCATTCCATGACGACTGCTATTAAACGTTTAATAGATTGCTTGATTAATTGAATATCATGACTATTAAAGCCGATCAAACTACATAATTTTCTGAGAGAGATTTGGTGAATTTCTTGGTTGTGCAATGTATCTAATGCATTAAATAACAGAATATTACATATTTTTCGTTGCATTAAACTAAGTTTATTTTCACAATGAATCAATCCAACATGTTTTTTCAAAACCATGCCTGATTCATTTTCTAGTTTTCTTCCATTTACCTTTCTTTTTGTGCTTTCCATATACACATCCCGTTTACCACCACCTATCATCCCGAAAACAACCACCTAACATCCTGTAACTCGCCACCTATCATCCCGATACTCGCCACCTATCATCCCGTTTACCACCACCTAACGCTCAATTTTTCATATTAAAATATTAAGTTACCGTTCCTAAATTATTAAACGTCTGTAAATAATAAAACGCTAACGATTTTTTTCTGTTTTCTTCAAAAGAAATTGTAGCGTATGATGATATTTAAGAATACGGTAGGCGATAAAAAGGAGGAATGCAATGAAAATTATTGCGGTTGTTAATAACAAGGGAGGCGTTGGAAAAACCACAACAAGTAGAATACTGGCAGAATATTTTTCAATAATTAAGCATAAAAAAGTCTTAGCGCTAGATATGGATCCACAAGCCAATTTTAGCAATCGATATCTTAAAATGGAAATCGATCCCTACCAACAAGAAGGCAGAATTCCGCCTTTACACCCTAGTTATGATCCGCATGCAAAAGATGACGAGGATTGGGATGGCAGGAGCAGTATCGCAGGCATCTTTTTTGGCGAAATGGTATTTCCTTACACAACATATATTGACACATTAGAGATTTCACCTTCCCACAGCTCTAAACTACTTTTAGCAGAAGCCGTCACGCGCGAAGAAGTTGTTCAAAAAGTATACGACCAATTGTCAAAATTTTTGAATCTAGCAGATGTACGTAGTAGTTATGATATGGTTATTATTGATACACCTCCTTCCAAAGGCCCCGTTACAATTAGTGTTGTGCGTGCAGCAACGCATTTGTTAATTCCATCGATTATGGAGCCACAACCGATTGAAGGTATTTATGGCATGATTCATCTATGGAAATCAGAGACCTTGCGTCGACCCAATCACGATCCATTACATTTAATTGGTGTGTTGCCTAATTCATTTGATCGACGTGGCATTATTCATAAAGATCATTATGATAGCTTAAAACATGAAATGCCTGATTATGTGCTGCAATCTAAAATTGCCCGCAGATTAATTTACGCAGAAGCCGATGCCGACGGGGCTGTCCCACCATCAATTTTTATGTATCCCGATAAAAATCTAGCAAAACAAGAAGTATTGTTGGCCTGTCAGGAAATTGAAGAAAGGATGTCTAGTTATGTCGATTAAAAAACGATTCACAATTGCACCTGATTTAGCAAGTGGTCTTCGAAATTCAATACAATCAGCCTCTGCTAATTTAGGTCAGTTACATTACGATATGATGTCGCTTGATATTATTGAGCGAGACCCAAAAAATCCACGACAATTACAGCTTTCATTTGATGAAATGTTAAATGGCATTAATAAATCAGATTCAGATTATGCGGTAAAACTAAAAGAACGAGAGGCTTTAATCGAGTTATCTGAGTCAGTCAAAAAAATTGGCATTAAAAATGCGATCGAAGTTTATAAAGATGGCGTGAAATATCGCATTATTACAGGCGAAAGAAGATACTGGGCGGCGATGCTTGCACAACAGAAATCAGTACCAGTGCGTATTAGTCAAAAACCTGATGAATTTCATTTACGTTATACGCAATGGGTTGAAAATATTAATCGACAAGATCTTTCTCTATGGGAAAAATTAAATAACCTGTTGCTGATGGCCGATGCTTATATGCAATCGCGACAACAAACGTTGACAGAAGAAGTGATACAGAAATTATTAGGTGTTTCCAGTATTCAGGCTTATCGATATGCCGCATTGTTAAAAGCTGATGATAAACTTGTTAAGTTGATCCAGTTGGGTAAGTTAAATAATTTAAAGCTTGTACAGCAGTTGGTTACGATGAAAGATTTGGGTGCGCGCAATCAAATGATTGCGTGGATTTTTTCTTCAAAAGATGAGGTGACTTCACTCGCAGCTTATAAGCTGGTTGCTGGTAAAACCGTACGATCTGCTCTAAAAACAGAAAAACCGATTCAGTTAGGTAAAGTGAAGAATCAACATATTGCAAAACAGCTTATCAAAATTGCTTTATCTGACGAACGATTAGAAAAACATCGCCATATTTTCCAGTCAATTGATTGGAGTTCTTCTGTAGCGATTAAGCGAGCATTTCAAGACTTATTTAAAAAAATAGAATCAGAATTTACGCGGGATGAGATGGTTGTATGGTAACTGCTAAAAAAATAAAAAAAATTACTGTGCGTTTTTCAAAACGTTTACAACAAGAAATGCAAACTAATTTGGTTCAGTTAGGATATGGCTTGCGTGGTAAAAGCCGTTGGCTAAAAGACACGATCAATCGTTTTTTAAATAAAAATAATTATATCGATTATGTTGAGCAAGGCGTTGCCTTGAATCAAGCGGAGTTAACCGAGATTGAAGCTTTTTATTTAGATGAAACGATTATTTATAAAATTCAAGCAGCTTTCATACAAATTAGAAAGCAACATCCTCTTTTTGAAGGCGTTCAAAGTGCCCTTATTCGTTCCGCAATTATCTATCAGCTAATGTTAAAATAATTTTTCCCAGGGAAAAAAATTTTTCAACTAATTGATTTTAAACGATAATATGACTACCATCCCCAAAATTACTTCCTTTCCTCATTATTCCAAGTAAATCAGACACCAGACCCCGCAACAAGTGCGGGGTGACAAACGCTCGAATATCTGATTACCTCACCGCTATATATTTTACTCACATTACGCAGCAGCTTAAGTGAGTATCCTTATTATCCAGCAGCTATATATCTTATCACCCCGCACTTGTTGCGGGGTCTGGTGTCTGATTTACTCCCTGCACGTAGCCCGGATATTTCATCATATAGCGTGGATGAAGTTGCCATTTGTTTTTGTATGTGGGTCCGCCGTATTATCTTGTCAATTTCCCTGTTTGAATGCGGTATTGTGTGCCATAGGTGTAGCTTTGCAGGGTAGTTATTAGTATAAAATTGAACAATTTTAATATATTCTTTAAAGTACTTCATTGTTTCACGTAGAACATCAATACGTTTAATCAGGTAGATCAAAAAATGACCTAATAATGAATGTGTCGCTTCAGATTGCTTTCTTAATCACGAGGGGGGTCATATGGCGATGCGTGTGGATGATGACTTACGACCGCAGACTTTGAAGATCGTTTTGGTTGGCGATGCTAAATCCGGCAAAGACCAGCTGATTAATCGATATATTAAAAATGAATTTTCTGATGTTTATGTGGACACTACTATAGCTGCTGTGTTTCAAAAAACAATAGCTATTTGTCGTCAGCCAAACGACAGTAGCAATGTCTTGCTTTTCTGTTGGAGTATTGCAGGTGCATCGTCGTCATCCTACATTTCAACGTTTACAAGGGCTGATAGGTCGCTTGTGATTATGATCATCTGTGATTTGACTCAACCTGATGATGAGCTGCGTATTCAACAATATCGTGGCTTGATAGCGGATAAGGATGCTGGTGTGATTTTAGTGGGTACAAAAATGGATGCAGTGCCTACAGTACATCGTACAGAAAGAGAGCAGAAGTTTAGGGCATTTGCAGCGCATTTTTTACCACTACATCCGTGTGTTATAACGAGTGCCAAAACGGGCGAAGGCGTTGAAGTGGCATTTAAGCGGGCAGTGCAGATGGGGCTCAAAATTGAAGAGCCT
>MGYE01000046.1 GCA_001801625.1 Gammaproteobacteria bacterium RIFCSPHIGHO2_12_FULL_42_10 | reverse complement strand
CAATTTGGCGCGCTCCTGATAATAGTACTGCACGAGGAGCAGGCGGCTTGAAAACCCAAGAAAATAACTCGTGAAATGCGGCTCTTCGCCATGTTGGCAGGTCGGGGATAGGCTCACTCCGCCACCAAGGATTGAATTTGGCTAATATGGCTATTAGTTCATTTTGCGATATGTTCATAAAATTGAAGCTCGCCTACGTTATTTCCTGAATTCTACCGTACTTAAACAAATATATCAATTTAGTTAAAGTATACTTACATTAAATGCCATGTTTAGTGAGAAATCAATGATTTTTAGGTTCGTTTCTTTTAGTTGGATCGCTAAAACTTATATTTTTTTATTTAAATTTATGCATAAATAATATAATTATGTCTATTTTACATGTAGTTATAAACAACATCGCCATGCAGCATGCCCGTATAAAAGATACATCCCGCGATTTTATAAGTCTGAGTGTCGCGATTTTAACGATCAATAAATTTCCATCTCTGGCAAAATTTCACTAAAGATGGTTTCCAAATCCAAGAGGAACTGGTTGCCTATCACAATTTTGGTTATACCCGAAAGGAAAAAATGATGAGTAAGCTAACAGTAAAACAGATTGAACACGCTGCCCCAAAAGCAAAAGAATATCGTCTGTCAGACGGTAATGGTCTCATTCTGCGAATCCGTCCCAGCGGCGCGAAGAGCTGGCTTTATTGTTTTCGCCTACCCTGCAACCGAACATTACAACAAATGACGCTCGGTTCATTTGATGATGTGTCATTAAAAGATGCCCGCTCACTATTGCCTGCACTCAAGAAACAAATTTCTCAAGGTATCGATCCAAGAACAGTTCGCGCTGCCGTCATTGCTGAAAATACGCAGGCAATCTCAATGCAAGGTCTCTTTGATGTATGGATTGAATACGTCAAACTGACAAAAGAAGTCACCCCAAAATGGATGAAGCAACATGAAACACGCTGGGCACGTCATCTTAAAGCACCGCTAGGCAAGCTGCTTGCAAAAGATATCACTCGCGCACATCTTGCATCAGTCCTGGATGGCATGTCACGCAAAGGCATTAAAGAAGAAACCAGAAAATCGTTATCCACACTCAACCTCATGTTGGATTATGGTTTAACTCGACATCTTATAGAACAGAATCCCGCGCGACTTTTAAAGCCTAAAGATTTTGCTGCCAGCGCGAATCGTCCGCGTGATCGAGCTTTATCACTTCTTGAATTACGCCGCTCTGCTGCAACTTGTTGGGGCGAACACTTGAAAACCAGTCCTCACGTTATTGAACGCATGTTGAATCATCAGCCGCTAAATAAACTGATTGCTACTTATCAGCGTGCCGTCTATGCAGATGAACAAAAAGCAGCGTGGTTGGCATGGGGAAAAATGGTGGAAGAGAAGATCGCTCGCGAACCAACTAATATAATTCCGTTCAAACGCACCATTAATGGTTGATTGTACTAAATCAATGATATATCTTATCAGAGGTTATCAGAGATGAGTCGCGATATTGGATATTATCATAATAAATACAAGGAGTTATATCTTTGCTAAATGACAAACAGTTCTGGACTAAGTTAATAGAAGAAGCGATTCAAAATCGGGCTGAATACAACTTTCTAGATTTCAAACTTAAGTTGACCGACAAAAATGATCGGATGAAAGAGCATATTAATGCTTTTGGCCATCTTGAAAGGGGTGGTTGTTTTGTGTTTGGCGTTGAAAACTATATTCCAGTTGGCGTACAACAAGATTGGGACGATATCATCCGAAAGATGTCGCATCTTGCCAGAGACACTCAAGAGCCAAAATTATCAATTGATGCCTTTCCTCTGGAAATCAATGGTAAAAATTTGTTATGTGTGCACGTCCTTCCTAGCATTTCAAAACCGATATTTATCACTGATCGTGCGCCCCTAGGCGGAGCAGCATGTTTCAAACGCTCTGGTTCGTCTACTGTGGCAATGTCTATTCAAGAAATAAAGGATTTGCTGATTAATTCTACTGAAAGTTATTTTGATGAAACTATCGTTGATGACACCAATATTGATGAATTAGATTTTGATAGATTGACAAACCTTTTACCTCAATTAGACAAGCATGATAAGTGGTCGTCAAAAAATATTGCCATCTTGTCCGACTGTCGGATTTTAATTGGCGACAAAAAAAATCCGCAAATTACCGCTGCCGGTTGGCTATGCTTTGCAAAAAATCCTCGTGAAAAGCATCAATTTCGTAACGCTTATATTGAGTTTCAAGTATTTCAAGGTTCTGCACGCGATTTACCTATCAAAAAATATGTGATTGACGGCACTTTGCCCAAACAAATTGAACAGGGTATTCAATTATTAAGCCAAAATATTTGGTCAGTGCCAAAAATTCAAGGCGCAAAAAGAGAGGATGTCCCAGCGTATCAAGATGTCGTTTTACGCGAAGTAATAACGAATAGTATTGTGCATCGAGACTATAGAAAAATGCATCAGCCAATAAAGATTGCTCTTTTTGATAATCGAATCGAGATTGAAAATCCCGGCGGTTTAATGCCCGGACTCACTGTTTTCAATTTAATTCATAAACGTGACTGGCGTAATCCTCTTCTTGCTGAATTGATGAAAAAATTCAAACTTGGTGAGATGGATGGACAAGGCATTGACCGATTGTATGCAGCAACATTATCAATTAAAGTTCCGCCTCCAATCTTCATTGACAATAAGAGTTCATTTATCGCTGTATTATCTGCACCCAAAGCATTTGAAGAATTCACACCAGAAGAAAAACGATTAATGATTATTATCTTGGCAATCATGCAAGAGAAAATTGAAAATGAAAGTGTAAGAAACTGTTTTGGAATCCCCAGCGAAAAAGCAAGCACATTGATAAAAGCGATGGTCGCTGACAAAGTGCTACAGCCAGGCAGTCCAAGTCGCAAGTATGCCAAATATATATTGACCGAGTCATACCATGAAAAGATTTTCGGTTAATCAGCGGATATATTCTCGATGACAAATCTTTTCAAAAAATCTTTTTGTACTTATTTTTCCATATTCTCTAACCATACGAACCAACTTGCCTTGATCAAATCTGGCAAGATTTTTATAAATATTCTCTTTCACGACCGACGTATCTTCCGCCAGTTCCTTTAAATTATTGACCAGATCTACCAATAAGAACTCGGGTGTCATCTTGGCAGGAAATCCTTTGCCGGAACGTCGAAAATCGAATTCTTTATTTCCTAATTTAAATACACCATGACGCTTGTGATTCAACACGATCACACGGTTATAAAGCTGAGTAAGACCAACACCCAAAGCATTATATTGATTCCATGAATACATTAAAAAACGATTGTCTCGCAAAAAACAACTTACCAAATTGTCATCTTTGGGAGGCAGCGCACCAAACAGCGATTGAGCTGGTTTGTAATACAATCCCATCGCCAGCTTCTTTAATAACCCTTTTTCAACCAAGGTATCTAAATCTCTATCCAAAGCTTTTGAATGCGGCAAAAGCATATCGCGCCGGTAAACTTGTCCGGCACGCATGTGTTTATTGAGATGTTCGTAGCTATAAGGTGTATTCATACAATAATCATAGCAAATTTAGGCATCTTTGCATATATTTTTATTAAAATATCATGCAAATGTAGTTTAATATATTATTGAAATCAATAAGATATTGCATCATCACTCGCATGTGACTTTGCGCATGGTTCCGCACGCGCGGACGCTTCGCAAAGCAAGGGAGCAAGTTAGGTTGATGGTCATTGATGGATTTTCTATCCAACGGATCAGAAGCTACTTGCATCGCTGGTTGTGCTGGTGGGTAAGAACGTCAGAATGTTGGCAATACCAAGAGCTGTTAGAGTGGTTTATCGATACATCTTGGGACGTTAACGTTATCGCGCATGCAATAACGTTAACAGCCGCAAACCCGCTCTCACTTCCTCAGCGTAGAGATCTTTTCTTCGGTCTGAGCAAGTGTAGGTATACTAGCTAGATCTGAGGTTCTTACTTTACATAACTGCCGAATGGAATCGGCATCGCGAGCAGACCCCGCGCCAAAGGCGGGCGCCCACATCCACGCCCCGGACACTGCGCCGCCGCGAACAAAACCAAGAGAAGAACCGAAACGAGAGAGGAACTCATCTGAATCAAGTTTAATATAACTACCGACTGTGTAATCATAGACACGACCGCCTTTAGGCGCCGTTTTAGCGTCAAACCTGGATTCGGGACTCCATAAACCATTACCCTCACGACACATCTCCCGTATCATATGAAAAGGTAATATTTCACACTGCTTCTCGAACAATTTTTTCCATTCCCTATCAATCTCAGCATCGGTTATTTCGTTGCGATACCATTTTTGAACTTGGGTATCATAAACTGCGTATTCATCAGATAGCGGCTGCAAATAGTTCAAATCAACATGTTTCTTTTGTGCATCATTTTGCTGGAGAAACTTTAGCTCCAAATCTGCCAAATATGGCTGGTTCTGCTTGTTCTCTTGGATCCATTCGTAAAATGGTTTCCAGGTCCACGTGTCAATTTTATATAAAGCTCTTTTTAATGGCGTGGTGAGCACACCGTCTTTATCCTTAATCTCAACAAACATTAAGTCCGGCTTTAGTTTCCACATTTTTTCAATGTTGTCATATTCTGATTTATCAACATAGGCAAGCAATTGTGCAGCTAGCTTTTTTTCTTCAGCAGAGGGTTGAGATGTGTCTCTAGGTGCAGCGAGAAAGCTGTGTTGTCGTTGAACGCGTAAGTTGATTTCGCGCTTAATGTCTCTTTTAAGCGCAATAAGTTGCTCGGTCGTTGATTGTTCAAGAAATGGATTTCTCGTTTCTGCCATTACATACTCTCCCCATGATTGTATTTATCAAAATGAATCATTTTGTGGAGACTACCAAAACTATATAAGGAAAAGCAAACGACAACGCGAGTTAATCAGCTCTAGAGAATAATTATCGATGTGTAAGAACGTAATACTTAGATAGCTAATTTTAATTTTGGTTATACCCATGGTTATACCCGATAAGAAACTTCGGCTTGGTGTGTTTGGACGTAGACTTGTAACTAGATGATTTTTATTGTTTATTTTCGTGCCCCGGGCAGGAATCGAACCTGCGACCTGCCCCTTAGGAGGGGGCCGCGCTATCCACTGTGCCACCGGGGCATTACGAGAGAGATTCGAATGTTATCATTTGCTGCCGAGGGTCGGAATCGAACCGACACGGAGTTGCCCCCACCGGATTTTGAGTCCGGCGCGTCTACCAGTTCCGCCACCCCGGCGAATGATAACGGCGCAAGTATAGCAGGGTAAACAGTTAGGTCAATCTGGGTCTGTTTTTTTCTTGCCTTTGCCCTAGCCCTAGCCTTTGCCCTGCTTTTCAAAAACAGGGCAAAGGCTAGGGCAAAGGCAAGAAAAAAACAAAAACACATGCAGGATCACGAATTAACCTCATGATTAATATGGTTTTTGATCTCATATTCGCCGATCTTGATATAATAGAGTCATTATTAAAAATAAGAATACCCCAATGCTTAAATGGACGTGGCTATTACTCATTCTCCTATCCCTCTTCACTGCTCCCACCCTAGCAGCAGACAAAGCCTTGCTCCTCGAAGTCAACGGCGCCATCAGCCCCGCCATGCAGGATTACATTACCCGCGGCATCGCACAGGCTGTGGAGATGAAAGCCAAAGTTGTCATCATCGAATTAAATACACCGGGCGGTTTGGAAACGT
>MGYE01000045.1:9680-11602 GCA_001801625.1 Gammaproteobacteria bacterium RIFCSPHIGHO2_12_FULL_42_10 | reverse complement strand
ACTTATGTATTCGAAAGGGAGAGAGTTTCTTGCTCGCATTGTTGCTATGTTGACTAAAATGGCGAAAGAAAAAACTTAATCGTTCAGTTTAGAAAAAAACGGGCGCGGGCACGATTAGTGCAGTGATTTACGCAACAACGCCACATTACAGGATAATGAACTGGAATTGCATAATGAGATTGCTCAGCATGAAAAAGCCATTTCAAAATTAGAGGAAATTACAGGGGTTACATTATGAAGCATCGATATATCCTGGCCATTTTTCTGGGGAGCATGTTATCCATAGCATATTCTCAAACTATCCACGAAGGAATGGATATGAGTGGATCTTCAACTACGCAAAAATTGGATAATCATACCGTAACTGAAACCTTAATGGTGATGTTAGGCGTACCATTTGCGTTATTTGGTGGTTTTATACTCCTGTTACTTTTAGGATACAATATGAGCGTGGCTGTCTGGGTTGGTTTTATTGCCTTAGCTGGGGTAGCAGCAGAAACAAGCGCCGTCATGCTGGTTTATCTTGATTATGATTATGGCCAGAAAATGAAAAAAGGCACAATGAAATCATTGTCAGATTTAATTCAAACGGTACAGCAATGTGCTGTTTCACGTATTCGACCCATGATGATGGCGGGATTAGCTAATATTCTAGGATTGTTACCGGTGATGTGGGCAACAGGCATTGGTGCAGATGTTATGAAAAGACTAGCAGCACCCATGGTGGGTGGTGTTTTCTCAGCATTGCTACTCACATTAATTGTTATTCCAGTACTTTATGTTATCTGGCGTTGGAATACTGAGGAGAATTTGTAGTGGCAAATGAACATACGCATCAACTAAAGCTAAAACGCCTCGGTATTAACACGTATCACGAAGCGGTTATTTATATGCGGTCAGATTGTCATGTTTGTCGCTCTGAAGGATTTGAAGTTCAAACGCGTATTGAAGTGACATTAGGCAATCGATCAATGATTGCAACGCTGCATATTATAGAATCAGAATTACTGCTTCCGCATGAGGCAAGCTTATCAGAGTATGCCTGGAATTATTTACACGCCAGTGATGGAGATGAAATCCATTTAGCGCACTCGAAGCCGCTTGAGTCTCTCAGTTTTGTGCATGCCAAAATTTATGGAAATGTACTTGGGTTAGAACAAATGAAGACTATCGTGGATGACGTATTAAGTGGTCGTCTTTCTGATATTCAAATTGCATCATTTTTAGCTGCAAGTGCTGGTGGTCGAATGAATAAAGCGGAGATTAAAGAACTCACTGAGGCGATGATTCAGAGTGGCGACCAATTAAAATGGTCCACTAATCATGTTATCGACAAACACTGTGTAGGGGGCTTACCGGGAAACCGTACCACACTGATTGTTGTTCCCATTGTTGCAGCATTTGGCTTAACTATCCCAAAAACATCATCCAGAGCGATCACCTCACCTGCAGGTACAGCAGATACAATGGAAGTATTGGCTCCAGTCGCTTTGACGCCAGCTGAAATGCATCGTGTAGTCGAAAAAGAAAATGGTTGTATTGTATGGGGTGGGGCAGTTGCCTTAAGCCCGGTTGATGATGTCCTGATTCGCGTTGAGAGGGTGCTTGATTTAGATAGTGAAGGACAACTGATAGCCTCTATCCTTTCAAAAAAAATTGCGGCAGGTTCTACCCATGCTGTTATTGATATACCGATCGGTCCGACTTCAAAAGTTAGAACAACCAAAATGGCTTCTGAATTAAAAATGTCGCTTGAGGAAATAGGAAAAGAGCTAGGGATTAAAATAAATGCCATTTTTACAGATGGATCACAACCCGTTGGACGCGGAATTGGGCCTTCACTCGAGGCGCGTGATGTATTAACTGTTTTGCAATGCCAACCAAATGCCCCAAGTGATTTGCGTGAGAGATCTTTAGTATTG
>MGYE01000045.1:5902-9664 GCA_001801625.1 Gammaproteobacteria bacterium RIFCSPHIGHO2_12_FULL_42_10 | reverse complement strand
AATTCTCACCTAACGTTAAATCGGGGGCAGGTATCAGTATTGCTCGAGATATATTGGATTCAGGACAAGCGTGGAGCAAATTTCAGGCGATTTGTGAAGCGCAAGGAAGTATGAAGGAACCAATATTAGCGCGGTATACATACCCTGTTATTTCTCATCAAGCTGGGTATGTGATGTCTGTTGATAATAGATTGATAGCAAAAGTTGGTAAACTGGCCGGCGCACCTCGGGCGAAGGCGGCCGGCGTTGATTTCCATACACCTATTGGGAAAAAAGTTGAAGTTGGAGAGCCCCTCTTTACGATTCATTCTGAATCTAAAGGAGAACTTGATTATGCACGAAATTTTATCATTGGCAAAAAAGATATTATTTCTATAGGAGATAAGCATTGAAACTATATGATGAAATATCCGGGCTAGTGATTCGTAATCAGCGCATTCGCCCTAGTGGTGCCTAAGATGCGTATGCTCTGATTGGTATGATGTTTTTTAAATGCTTCTAATTCACCAAGACCCATGATCACATAAACTTGTTGTGCGCTGTCCCAGCGTTTCTCAAATGCTTGGTCATTGATCATCCAGCTTGAAGTATCTTCTAATTGCATGCCAAATGATAATTCATTTTTCCAATTAAGGATGCTGACGCATCGTTCCAGATAAAATGGTAAATCTTGATAATATTGGTTGTACGTAATCACCTCATCTTGTGGTTGTAACGCTGATTTTAAGATTGTAGCGAGTGGCAAGATAGTGCGTGTGTCTAATTTAGGGGCATAGGCTAGCAAAGCAAGCAATAAGATCGCAGTACAGCAGAAAGCGATGAAGATTTTTTTGATATTAAAACGTACGAGCAGACGCGCTTCTAAAATCGCAAGTGCTGGAAATAACGGCAGGATGTATGGAATGAGTTTCGATTTTGAAAATGAGAAGAAAAGGAAAATAAAGATCAACCATACTAAAAAAAACAGGGAAAAAGACGGATTTTCTGCTGTAGCATTTTTTTGATAAAGTGCTCTAATATGTAATTTAATTGTTTGTGGTAAATATATGATCCAGGGTAAAAAACCAATCATGAGGTAGGGGATAAAAAACCAAATGGGCTCATCATGACCGATTGTACGATCTGTGTATCGCAGAAAATGTTGTTCAATAAAATAAAATGAAAAGAATTGCGGATAGTGAAGTTGCGAAATAACATGCCAAGGCATTGCGATCAATAAAAACAAAAGTAACGCGGTGGGTAAATAAAGATTTTTAATGACTGTGATGGGCCGTCGTCTTTTTGTATTGAGCAAGATCCAGAGACCGACAATCATCAACGGAAAGAGGATGCCGATTAATCCTTTGGTCAAGACTGCGAGTGCCCCAGCTATTGCGGCAAGATAGATAAATAGTCGACGTTTTGAATTTGATTTGGTTTCAATGCCTATCAAACTTGCATAGAGTGTTGCCATGATAAAAAAAGTAACGGGTAAATCTAGGCTTACCATATGCGCCATGACGAAATAAAGCAGGCTGGTACCTAAGATGCAGGCCGCGATTAAACCTGTTTTACGATCATAGAGCGTTGTTGCAACAGCATAGGTTAAAAGACACCCCAGTAAGCCAAATAATGCATTAATGAGGCGGATTGATCCAATGTGGACACCGGCTATTCTAAATGCAGAGGCACCTAGCCAATAAAAAAGAGGTGGTTTTTCAAAATAAACGATGCCATTTAGGTGTGGAATGGCATAATTACCCGATACCATCATTTCTCGTGCAATTTCAGCATAGCGACCTTCATCTGGTACAAATAATGGACGATTTCCTAAGAAGGTCAAGAATAGCACGCCTAGTAACATGGCGAGTAGGCAGCAATCTTTTATTTTAATGCGTTGCATATATTTCGAGGTAATATATCAGTAGAGATGAAGGTTGTTAGGGCAGATAGAATGGACTATTTGATATGAATTTGCAAACCCAGTTACCACAGCTGACATTCAGCTTAAATACACGCCATGAGGCGACCTTTGAGTATTTTTATTCGGGGAATAATGCTGAAATTGTTACGCAATTAAAAAAAACAGCGAGTGGTCATGGCGAACAGATGATTTATTTGCATGGTACACGTGGACAGGGCTGTAGTTATTTATTGCAAGCCGCATGCCATTATGCGTCTTTACATCAATTGACCTCTGTTTATCTGCCTTTAACGCATTTATTAACCTTATCGAAAGAAGTTTTGCAGGGCTTAGAAAGCTTATCTTTGATCTGTATTGATGATTTAGAAGCGTTGGTTTTGGATCCGTCCTGGGAAGAGGCGCTTTTTCACTTGTATAATCGCATTCATGATGCAGGCGGGCACATTATCATGGCGGCTCATACGTTACCACAAAATTTGCCACTCACCCTACCTGATTTGGTTTCGCGTTTATCATGGGGTGTCGTTTATGCAATGCGCCCTTTAAATGACGATGAAAAATTACAAGTGCTCGCTATACACGCTGATCGGCGCGGTATTTATTTGTCAGATGAAGCCGCTCGATATTTATTAAGACATTGCCCAAGACATTTGCGTACTTTGCTTTCTGCATTAGATGTTTTAGACCAAGCATCGCTTGCAGCGAAGCGGGGCATCACGATACCATTTATTAAAGAAGTATTGGAGATAACTGCATGACACAGATCAAACAAATTAAAGCGCGAGAAATTTTAGATTCTCGCGGTCTGCCGACTGTTGAGGCAGAAGTGATTTTAACAACCGGTGAGTGCGGTCGTGCTGCCGTGCCATCGGGCGCATCAACCGGCTCAAAAGAAGCTCTGGAACTGCGTGATCATGATAAAGCGCGCTACGCTGGAAAAGGCGTATTAAAAGCAGTGTCTCATGTTTGCAATGAACTTTCTGATGTACTCAAGGGTTTTGATGTCACGCATCAAAGTGAAATCGATGAAGTGATGATTGCGCTTGATGGCACGCCTAATAAGTCGAAATTAGGTGCTAATGCTATCTTGGCTGTTTCGTTAGCTGTTTTTAAGGCAAGCGCAAAAAGTAGGCGAGTGCCATTATATCGCGCATTAAATAAGGCTTCTCGCTACTATTTACCTGTGCCAATGATGAATATCATCAATGGTGGAGCGCATGCAGATAATAATTTAGACTTCCAAGAATTTATGATTTTGCCAATTGGTGCGCCAACCTTCAAAGAAGCGTTGAGGGCAGGCGCAGAAGTGTTCGATTGTTTGAAAAAACTGTTGAAAGACAAAAAATATCCAACGAATGTAGGTGATGAGGGAGGTTTTGCACCCGATTTGCCGAACCAAGAAGCTGCCCTTGAGCTCATACTAGAAGCGATTCATCGCGCTCACTATCAGCCCGCTAAAGATATTTGGTTGGGCCTTGATGTGGCAAGTAGCGAGTTTTATCAGGCAGGACAATATCATTTGTCGGGTAATAAGCGTATTTTAACAAGAGAAGCCTTGATTGAGTATTATGCGCATCTTGTGCATCACTATCCTATTATCAGCATCGAAGATGGCATGGCGGAAGATGATTGGGAGGGTTGGCGTATGCTAACAGAGCGCTTGGGCGAAACGGTTCAGTTAGTGGGTGATGATATTTTTGTGACGAATCCTCTGCTCTTACAAGCAGGCATTGATAAGGGCATTGCTAATGCAATTTTGATTAAGCCCAATCAAATTGGAACGCTTACCGAAACATTGATGGCGATATCGCTTGCGAAGGAAGCGCGTTATCACACAATCATTTCACATCGCTCTGGCG
>MGYE01000045.1:5332-5867 GCA_001801625.1 Gammaproteobacteria bacterium RIFCSPHIGHO2_12_FULL_42_10 | reverse complement strand
GCAACAATTGATTGTATTTTGCAACAGGCTCGCTTTCGCGCATGGATCGTGTTGCAAAATACAATCAATTGTTGCGTATTGAAGAAGCGTTAGGTAGCGAAGGACAGTATTTTGGCATGCGTGCGTTTCCAGCGCTTCAGAAAAAGGTAAAGGATACATGCGGTGGATAATCTGGATGAGCCTATTGATTGCAATATTTGCTATGTTGCAGTATCGATTGTGGTTTAAGGCAGGCGGTGTACACGAGCTTTTATCGTTACGTCATGTACTTGCAACACAATCTACTACACTCGCGCATTTAAAAGATCAAAATGATGCGTTGTTGGTTCAAATTAAATCTCTGAAAGAAAGCAAAGATGAAGCTGAAGCACATGCTCGTAGCGAATTAAGCATGATTAAAAAAGATGAGACTTTTTATCGGATTGTGAATGAATGAAAATTTTAGTGAGCAATGATGACGGTGTGCATGCACCTGGCTTAAATATATTAGTTGAGATGTTGAATAAAATAGCAGATGTGACTGTTATGGCGCCTG
>MGYE01000045.1:0-5301 GCA_001801625.1 Gammaproteobacteria bacterium RIFCSPHIGHO2_12_FULL_42_10 | reverse complement strand
TATTGCAAGAGATGCCAGATATGGTGATTTCAGGTATTAATGAAGGCTCTAATTTGAGCGATGATGTGCTTTATTCTGGCACGGTTGCAGCGGCTGTTGAGGGACGTTTTTTAGGGTTTCCCGCGATTGCATTGTCGCTTGCGGGGCCTCGCTGCGAGCATTATGATACGGCAGCGAAGATTGCAAAGATTTTAGTTGAGCGTTTACGTGAAACGCCCTTAACGTCTGATACAATATTAAATGTGAATGTGCCTGATGTCCCGTTTTTAGAACTCAAAGGTATTCAGGTTACGCGATTAGGGACGCGTCATATCGCAGAGCCGACCATCAAAGGGACGGACCCGCGTAATAGAAAAATATATTGGATTGGCATGCCGGGGCTTGCAGAAGATGCAGGACCAGGCACTGATTTTTATGCTGTTAATAGTAGCTATGTTTCTGTTACACCGCTGCATCTTGATTTAACGCATTATGCGATATTAGATGAATTATCTAATTGGATGCAATCTTTGCAGATCGGATGATGAATTTGGATAGGGAGTCCATAATATGCCAGTTCGCAAAAAAACAGTGAAAAAGATCAAGAGAAAAGTCAAAAAACCTTCAACAAAAAAGTTGCAGCTTAAAAAGCGGCAGGCTAAGAAATCGCCAGTTAAAAAACGACAAGCTAAAAAACAATTAACCAAGAAATCGCTTGGTTCAACGGTAAAAACCAAAAAAAAACAAACTAAAAAATTACTCATTAAAACGCAACACGCAAACCATAACCATCTCTCCATTAAAAAATTAAAAGATCAAATATCGCAGCCGAAAATATCCAGAGAAAAGAAATCAGTAGATAAAAAATCTGCCACACCTGCCTATGTTGAGGCGGATTTTAATGCAACCGCACATGATGCTACGCAGCTTTATTTAAAAGAGATTGGCGCATCCGATCTTCTGACAGCCGCAGAAGAAGTAAAATACGGCACACTTGCGCAAGAAGGTGATGCGGAAGGAAGGCGTATAATGATCGAGAGTAATTTAAGATTAGTTGTTAAGATTGCACGTCATTACTACAATCGTGGTCTGGAGTTCTCAGATTTAATTGAAGAAGGTAATTTGGGCTTATTGCGAGCCGTAGATAAGTTTGATCCATCACGTGGTTTTCGTTTTTCAACTTATGCAACTTGGTGGATTCGCCAAACAATTGAACGAGCCATCATGAATCAAACACGCACGATACGGTTGCCCATTCATGTATTACGAGAATTAAATAAACATCTTTCGACTGCGCGTGAGCTGATTAAAACACAAGATCACGAACCGACTCATGCAGAGATTGCAAAATCATTACATGAATCCATCGGAAAAGTATCTTCTATTATGGAACTCAATGAACATATTATTTCATTAGACTCTCAAGTGATGAGTAGCAATAGTTCTGGTAAGTCATTAATTGAAGTATTTGCTGATACCAACACGGAAAATCCTGCACAACAAGCTGAAGACGATGATCTACACGAGAATCTCATGCAATATTTGCAATGCCTCAATGAAAAACAACGCGAAGTCATTTCGCGTCGTTTTGGTCTCGATGGCTATGAACGTCAAACGTTAGAGGAAGTAGGTGATGCAGTTGGCCTGACACGCGAACGCATACGACAAATCCAAATCAACGCCTTAAAAACACTTCGCTCACTCATGCTCCGAAAATATGTTGATGTGGAAGAGTAATCACATGACAAGCAGGTAGTCTTATTGCAAAAATAAATTTTCCGAAAATGAGATAAGCGAGAGGTACGGATGAATAATACCTATAGAATGGCGTTGTTGCAAAAATACACCGTCATCGCGATCTCACCCCGTGTGTGAGTAGACCCACCGAATTGCTCCGGTGAGCCCCTCTTAGAACCGCATCGTGCCCAATTAAGGCAATGGGCTCCCGACAAATCGGAGGTGGGTAGCCTCATTCACGAGTAGACGCTCACCTCGTTGGTTTGCTTTCGCCGCTTCGGAGTGTCCAGATGAAATAAGATGTGGTTCTCAATTTATGAGCACGTTATGGGCACATTTATAAAAAACCGTGGTTACCCATCTAGTTAGCGGCCTTTTGCTTCATTTCACTTGCTGTGAGGCGATAAATTCAGCTAAAATGCAGCCCGTTACGTAGTATACTTAGCGAAGTAGTAATTACTCAAATTTATGGTGCAATATGGCTATTAAAACATCGACATTTTCAGGCTGGCGGTTATCTGGTAAAGATGCCGATGCCTTCTTGAAACAAATTAGCGACCCTAGGCCTAATCCGTTGGCACAGGCTGCGCTTGCTCGTGGTCGCCCATTAGCCGAAGAATACCTTGCTAAGGGATATGTTACTTTTAGCCCAAGAAAAAGACAAACATCTCAAAAGGGCTAGTTGTGGTAGATATTGAAGATTTCACTCTGTGTCAAATCCAATTTAATGACGATACAACAAAGCTTTCTCTTGGTGATGCTGCGCATACGCCGTTAAAAAGATTTCTTAAAAAAAGTGCATTTGATTTTCATCAATATGAAATCGCCAAGACGTATGTTCTTGTTAATCAAAATTCATCGCCTTCTCGAATTTGGGGATATATTACATTGATGAATAGCGAGGTTGTGCTTAATGAAGGGCAACGACCACAGGAAACGTCTGCTACCTCAAGATATGAGGCATTTCCAGCGGTTAAAATTGCAAGGTTAGCTGTAGACAAAGCGCTTCGAGGTAATGGATTCGGCACTATGTTTTTAGATTGGTGCATGAATCATGTTAAGCTCGCAATTATGCCATATGTTGGATGTCGATTTTTAGTGGTTGATGCCAAGCGTGATTCAGTGGCTTTCTATCAAAAATCTGGTTTTATTTTATTAAATACCGATTCTAATGCTACCGATGAACATCCATTAATGTTTTTCGATTTGTATAGGGAAAATGGATTGCCAGTCGGGATAGTCTAAAGGATGCAGTGGTTACTGTTATGAATATCGAAAATATCATTGGCGATTATAAGGTTTTCTTTTCTGATTTACTTCATAGAATGAAAAAACCGCTAAGTTTTACGATATTTCTTTAGAAGAAATTGTGGTGTTGCAGGGTTGGCAAATCGAAAAAATTTAGCTGTCAGAAATTACCTTATTCTTTTTCTCAATAGATGAAATAAGTGAAAGCTCCCAATTATTAACCGGTTTATAACCTGTCACTATCGATCTATCTGGTATCCATCGGCCATAATGTTTGATAATCATTTCTGTATTTGGCATTAATGTAGCTATCTTGAAAAAAACTGCACTTATTTCCTATTCTTCAAGTGCCTTTATAACTTTATTGACATCTCTATCAACAGTTTTATTGATTTCCTCATCTTGATCTGAAACGCCACCAGACTCGACAATCAATGTCGCGACTTCTTCATAGAAAGCATCTCGTTCGCGATGTTGTTTTTCTAAAAAATCCTTCATATCATCCACAGGAAGTGAGGGAACCCGACCACCTTTCATGCGATCAAGTTGCGTCGGAATAGAGACTTTCAAATAAACAACAAATTCAGAGGACAATAATTTTCGACATTGCTCGCTTGTCACAACACATTCTTCCAACAAAACGACAACATTTTCTTTACCAATATAATGGGAAATGATGTCTGCTTGTGAACGATTAAATGCCACTTCACCTTCCTTGCCCAGAATATCTCGTGTCTGTCGGCCGATGTAACGTTCAATGCTGGGATTAGCATCGACGATTTGCCATCCTAATTTTTTAGCCAATGCTTCGGTAAATATGAACTTACCTGCGCCCATATGTCCGACGATGAAAATACGTTTGGGTTTGTTCATGACTGATCCTCTTTCAATTCAGTGATTCGTTTAATGAATGGTATATTGGGGCGGCGGGAATTGAACCGCCGTCTCAATTACGCAATTGTGTGATAAATTAGGGTTATTTTCAAGCTTTAAATGCTGCGGCACTTTGCGGGCACATTTCAAGAGCTGTCAAAGTTTGTTAACTACTTGATAATAATGCGCATTATTAGTGCAGCCTTTGTCGCGTACTGCGATTTATAATAAAGGAAAGTGGCTTTTTCTTTATTAACGAATTTCCTTAATAAAGTTTTTTTACTTAAGAGCTCCATTTTAACTTGATGATAATCAATAAAATCAGCTATTATGCGGCCATAATGTAGTATAATGATTAATGAAGTACTGATTACTTAAAACTGTGGTGCAAATATGGCTATTAAAACATCGACATTTTCAGGTTGGCGGTTATCGGGCAAAGATGCCGATGCCTTCCTAGAGCAAGTTAATAATGCTAAGCCGAATCCTTTGGCTCAAGCGTCGCTTGATCGTGGGCGTAAATTAATGGCTGAATACGATCAGAAAGGGTATGTTACTCTTCGTCCTCGTAAGAACGCAAATGAGAATATGAAATCAAAATAATAAGAACAGTCCTGCATGTCCTCTACCCAACATAATTTTCAATTACGACCCATCCAGGCGGGAGATAATCTCAGTAAGTTATCTCTTGGCAAGGAAAGTCATACTCCTCTCAAGATTTTTTTACGAAAAGCTGCTCTAAATTTCCATCAGCATAATATCGCTAAAACATACGTATTAGTGGACGATGAAGTGTCTGCGCGTGTTTGGGGTTACGTTACATTGATGAGCAGTGAAATCATCTTGAATGAAAATCAGCGCCCACAAGAAATTTATGCCTCCTCAAGATATGAAGCATTCCCAGCGGTAAAAATTGCCAGATTGGCTATTGATAAAACGCTCCAGGGACAGGGCTATGGGAAAGATATCCTTGAGTGGACTGTTACCTTAGCAAGAGATAAAATTTCTCCGCATATAGGGTGCCGTTTTCTAGTTGTTGATGCCAAGCAAGACTCTATCGCCTTTTATGAAAAAGCAGGTTTCAGTCTGTTTAGTACAGAGGTGCCGGATGAGCATCCACCCATGTTTTTAGATTTATATCACGTTACCTGATGGCGGTTGTTTCGTTTAGTGCCATATCCCAATTATTTACCAGCTTATAACCTGTCACCGTTGATTTATCCGGTATCCAGCGGCCATAGTGTTTAATAATCATTTCTGTATTTTGGTGTCCCATCTGTTTTGCAACCCACAGCGGATTTTCACCAGCTGATAATAACATTGAGGCATAGGTGTGCCGTGTTTGATATGGGTTACGATATCGTACTCCCGCTTTTTTAACCCGCATATTTCACTAAGAAAGTGGTGAAAGTCTAAATTATCCATTAAGATTCAGTCTCTTATAAAAGAATCAGGACGACTTTC
>MGYE01000044.1:6395-8434 GCA_001801625.1 Gammaproteobacteria bacterium RIFCSPHIGHO2_12_FULL_42_10 | reverse complement strand
GAGAGAGGGAGTGAGCTAAGGAATGGGCTATTGAGGAAATATAGCCATTCCAATCAACAAGATAGACAAAGCCATCATCCCAACCAGTACAGCCTTCCCTCCCACCACTCGATACCCCTTAGCCACCTTCCGCCGATATCGTCCACACCAAGCCATCCACGCAGGCAGTAAAATCAACAAGATAACACAATCGATACCTGCATACGCCAGCGCCTTAACAAAAATATCTTTAAAAAACAAGACGATAAAAATAGGTGGCAAAAAAGTAACGCAATGAACATAAAAATTACGCCAACCCACTTTTTCTACCTGCAAACCATCTGCCAAGAAATCCGCCAAACAAAGTGCTACCCCTAAAAACGAGGTCACCATGCAGATTGAAGTAAATAATTTAACAAAAAAAACAATATAGCCAGAAGCCGCTGTATGATCTAACACCGCCACTAAATCACTTGTTGCATGATCAGAATGGCCCATCGCAAGCCACCCACTACTGCCCTCAAGTGGAATCATGCCCAGCATCACGGCTTCCCACAGTATGTAACAAAAAAGAGGTAATAAACTGCCAATCAAAATAGCTAATTTCAGTTTCCTAACATCGCCTGCAAAATAAATACGCAAACTCGGAATGAGGCTCGCATAACCGAAAGACGTAATCGCAACCAGAATGGCTGTCATGTTCGTCACGTTTTTAACGGGGCTGAACCACAACGCTTCTTTTGAAACAAACGGGAAGAGTAATAAAATTAATAAGCAATAAGCACCTAATTTAAAAAACATCAAAACACGATTGACATGATCAACTGTATGTATGCCACGATAAACAACCGAGCCCAACAATAACACAAAGAAAATAGCAGAGAGTGGGTCAGAAAGATGGATGCCACTTGCAGAAAGCAAGTGCTGAAATAAATCCGCTCCCCCTGCAATATAAGCGCATAACAGAGAGTACAACAATAAGAGATAAGAACCCCAAGCAACAATTTGTCCAAGCGGCCCAATGGTTGCTTTTGCCATGGAAATAATGTGGCTACGCTCATCCAGCCACAAATTCACCTCTAAAATCAAAAAGGCACCCAGCGTCATCACACTCCACGCCAAAAGAAGCAATACACTCGCCCCAAAAAAACCAAGCGAAGCCGTCGCAATAGGCAAAGCAAGAATCCCCGCCCCAATCGATGTCCCCATGATTAATAAGATGCTACCTAACAGTTTAAAATCCATATGATTCCAAGTTCACGCCAAGACCAACAAAAAAGAGGCTAATCTTACCAGAAACCCCCAAACTTGTATCCCCCTCACATGCACCTCTCCAGAGCTCTCTCATTAAAATAACCTTGTCAGCGAGCCCTGCGCTTTTTGCAGGGCGCGGCAATCCAGTAGATCCTCTGGATCGCCACGGCCAAACGCTTCGCGGCCTCGCGATGACGGGGTTATTTTCGCACAATGAGGGAGCCCTGATGCAGCCGTCATCAAGCCTCTCTCACTAAAAAAATGACTGTATTGAGTCATCCCCGCTTAGCAGTTCCATTTCCCCCTCAGGGAGAGGGTTAGGGTGGGGGGCAAATACCAATACAACACAAGTCATTACAATAAAAAACGCGTGCATTGCACGCGTTTTCTTGGAACACATGAGTTAAACAACAACTTTAAACTGCGGATAGAGTTGGAGTTGTTGTGTGTCGATGTTCTGCTTCAGCCTCATGCGTATTCGTAGGTCCTGTAGCATCATTATTCGCCACAACCGGCTTCCACAATGTAACCGCAGAGACTGAAACTGACGCTGCTATTGGTAAGTTGTTGCGATCTTGTGGCGATGACGTATTCATCTCGGGCTGGACTACTAATACATCACTTGTTGCACTTGTTGTTTGCGTTGGCGGCAACAGAGATTTCGGCGCATCACCTTCTGTTGTTGCACTACCACTACCAGATGTGGGTCCAGACCCAACATTAGTTTTGCTGAGATCGGACAAATCAATAAGCTGTGCAGCCTCTCGTTCCGCTATGGGTGCTGCCGAGCGAACAGACGGAGACGT
>MGYE01000044.1:5126-6064 GCA_001801625.1 Gammaproteobacteria bacterium RIFCSPHIGHO2_12_FULL_42_10 | reverse complement strand
ACTGACCATTTATTTTTCTTAGAGAACTCTAAAAACCTTGTAACGGATGATTTAACACGTGACAACATAGAAAGTACCTCATGAATGTTTAAGAACAACGAAAGTATTGATTAAAATCACAGACAATTTGCCCATGATCTAACGAATAGTGCAGGATAATAACAAATGAACCTTAAGGTAATATTAAATGAGCAAATTAATATTTCTGATCGAAGCTTCCCTCCCCCGCCGTGGGGGATAGGTTATTGCGTTGAAAGTAAGGTAATTGCGATTTTTATCCCCCCACCCTAACCCACCGCCTGCGGGGGAGGGAAGCTTCGTGTGGGGGAGTCATCATCGTCTAAGCTGTCAAACTATTCCGCCACTTTAAACAACTTCTCGCGGTAATATTTCAATTCTTCTATCGATTCTCGAATATCTGCTAACGCTTGATGGCTCGATTCTTTCTTCATGCCATGATAAACATCTGGCGCCCAACGTAATGCAAGCTCTTTAATCGTGCTCACATCGATCATGCGATAATGAAAATAACTTTCTATCGCTGGCATATAGCGCTCTAAAAAACGCCGATCTTGCCACACGCTATTACCACACATCGGCGATTTACCCTGCATGACGTATTGCCTAAAAAAGGCCAGTGTCTCTTCTTCTGCCTCCCGCTCACTAATCGTGCTTTCTTTAACACGCTGCACAAGGCCAGAAGCATTATGGTGAGTCGTATTCCAATCATCCATCTGGTCTAGCAATGCATCGGGCTGATGGATAGCAAATACGGGACCTTCCGCCAGAATATTCAACTCAGCATCCGTAACAATCGTAGCTATTTCAATAATACGGTCTTTACGAGGATCAAGCCCCGTCATCTCAAGATCAATCCAAATCAAATCACGTGACATATCAATTCCTCTCTCTCGCAGCTCCCCTCCCCCACTCGGGGG
>MGYE01000044.1:2627-5095 GCA_001801625.1 Gammaproteobacteria bacterium RIFCSPHIGHO2_12_FULL_42_10 | reverse complement strand
TACCTCAGATGTTAACGCAAGAATTTATCCCCCCACCCTAACCCTCCCCCTCGCGTGGGAGGGGAGCAATAAGAGGAAGCACTTCTTGGAGACGCTTGTAAAGCATGTAAAAATCATACAGGATAAACCTGCTATGTCTATGTCAACCTACCTCATTGTTCTTGCCGTCTATCTGATAGGCTCCCTATCAAGCGCTATTCTCATCTCACGCCTCATGCATCTCCCCGATCCACGAACAGCAGGTTCGGGCAATCCCGGTGCGACTAATATTTTGCGAATTGGCGGAAAATTGCCTGCTGCTTTAACATTATTAGGCGATGTACTAAAAAGCGCGATACCGCTTTTCATCGCGAAAGCCTGCGGTTTTTCATCCATCGTATTGACTTTCGTTGCAACAAGCGCTGTCATCGGCCACCTGTTTCCTATTTTTTTTCACTTTAAAGGTGGCAAAGGCGTTGCCACCTTCTTAGGCGCACTCATCGCACTCTCTCCACTCACAAGCCTCTGCTGGCTAGCAACTTGGCTTTTCATTATCTATCTCTCTCGATACGTCTCTCTCGCCTCACTCATCGCCGCACTCAGCACGCCTCTCTATTTATGGTTCATAACCAAGAATATGTCCTATACCATAGCGTTTGCACTGCTTGCAGTGTTAGTTGCGATGAGACATCGAAAAAATATTCAGGCGTTATTGGCAGGAAAAGAACGTAAATTACAAACCCCCAATCGAAGCTCCTCCAACGGCCATCTAGCACGCACGACAACCGACAAATCCTCTCGCTCACCCGCAAGCAATCGCAACGCACCCACATAGGCAATCATTGCCCCGTTATCCGTGCACCACTCAGTGCGCGGGAAATACAACGAAACGCCCTTTTGTTCACAGATATGCATCAAGGCAGCACGCAGTGAGAGATTCGCGCTCACACCTCCTGCAATCACTAAGTGCTGATAGCCTGTTTCTTTTAACGCACGCTTGCACTTCACAACCAATGTTTCAACAACCGCCTCTTCAAACGCGCGCGCAATATCAGCTTTCGCCAAATCATCCCCAAGATGATTGAAAATCACGTGTGATGCGTAGGTTTTGAGCCCACTAAAACTAAAATCAAAACCCGGTTTTTTAATCATCGGTCGTGGAAAATAAAAACGATTGATTTGTCCGCGTCGCGCAAGCGCTGCAAGCTCTGCACCGCCCGGATAAGGCAAGCCTAATAATTTTGCCGTTTTATCAAAAGCCTCTCCAACGGCATCATCTAATGTTTCACCTAGCACCTCATAAGCACCCACCCCTGTTACTTTAATCAAAAGCGTGTGTCCTCCTGAAAAGAGACCCGCAAGAAAAGGAAAGGATGGTTTGGGATCTTCAAGAAAAGGTGACAGTAGATGCGCCTCTAAATGATGCACGCCAATCGTTGGGATATTTAAAGCAAACCCCAACGTCCGACCCAGCATGGCGCCCACAAGTAATGCACCAACCAGGCCCGGCCCTTTTGTATAAGCGATACCCGACAAATCTCGTAATGTCATGTCCGCCTCTTTTAACACCTGCATGATAAGCGGCAACGTACACTTCACGTGGTCTCTGGACGCAAGCTCTGGCACAACTCCACCAAATGGCGCATGAATAGCCGTTTGGCTGTACACAACATGTGCTAACAGCCCAGCATCGCTATCATAAATAGCGATGCCTGTTTCATCACAAGATGTTTCGATGCCTAAGACATTCATACGAGTAGCCTTTACAAAGCAAACCATCATACATTAGAATCAGTCATTTCTTAAGGTGATATGCGATGCCCACGGTTCGTATTAGAGATAATGAAAACTTCGAGTTAAGCTTACGTCGTTTCAGACGACTCTGTGAAAAAGCGGGCATTTTGTCCGATTTGCGTCAACGCGAATGCTACGAAAAACCCACTTCCCGCCGTAAACGCAAGAAAGCTGCTGCTGTGAAACGGTATCAGAAGAAAATATTACGTGAAAAAATGGCATTAGAGCGCGATCGTCAGCCTATCGGCACGAGCAAATGACCGACAATCTTAAAACAACCCTTCAAGATCATATGAAAGACGCGATGCGGACGCAAGATAAATTCCGCCTGGGTGTCATTCGTCTTATTTTATCGACAATGAAACAACAGGAAGTGGGCGGACTAGAAGGGCGTGTTGTTTTATCAGATGAGCAAATCCTCGCCATCCTCAATAAAATGATTAAACAGCGTCGCGAATCTATTGCACAATATGAAGCCGGTCATCGTCCAGAACTTGCCAAAATTGAATCTGACGAAATTCTAATTATTCAGCAGTACCTCCCCAATCAACTCTCAGAAGCCGAAATCACCGCCGCTATCGCTGCTGCTATTAAAGAATCAGGCGCAGCGACCCAAAAAGACATGGGCAAAGTAATGGGCATTCTTAAAAACACCCTGGCTGGCAAAGCAGAAATGGGGATTGTGAGCGGTAAAG
>MGYE01000044.1:0-2601 GCA_001801625.1 Gammaproteobacteria bacterium RIFCSPHIGHO2_12_FULL_42_10 | reverse complement strand
CCCTAGCCCTCTCCTCCCGAAAAGCGGGAGGAGAGGGGGTCGCTCCGTTAAAGAGCACAATCGAGGCAGATCTAATCTATGGCTACCATCCCACGTGATTTTATCGAATTGCTCGTAGAAAAAATCAACATCGTTGATCTCATTCAAACTTATCTGCCACTCCGAAAAAAATCTGGCAGCAACTACTTCGCATGTTGTCCTTTCCACCAAGAAAAAAGCGCCTCATTTTCCGTTAGCGAACCCAAACAATTTTATTATTGTTTTGGCTGTGGCGCACACGGCAATGCCATTGATTTTGTCATGCAGCATCATCACCTCACTTTTCCAGAAGCCATTGAAATGCTTGCAAAGCTTGCAGGGATGTCCGTCCCAGACCAAGATCCAACGCTCGTTAAAAAAGAAAAACGTTCTTCTGAATTATCCTCATTACTTGCAGAAGTGGCAGCGTATTATCACGCAACCTTGACGAAATCTACCAAAGCCATGCAGTATCTGCGTCATCGTGGCATCACAGATACAACCCAAAAACAATTTTTAATCGGTTATGCTCCGCCTGGCTGGCAGCAAATCGTAGATCGATTTGGTAAAACAGACGCCGACAAACAAACACTGCTAGAAGCAGGACTCATCATTAAAAAAGAAGGCGGCGGTTATTACGACCGCTTTCGCGACCGCATTATTTTTCCCATTCAAAACGATCGCGGCAAATTCATCGGCTTTGGTGGGCGCATTATCGATCAAGGTGAACCAAAATACTTAAATTCACCAGAAACACCGCTCTTTCAAAAAGGGCATGAACTATATAGCTTGCATGTCCTGCGTGAAACCGCAGGCACATTCGACCGTCTCTTGCTGGTCGAAGGTTACATGGATGTCATCGGACTCAAAGAAAACGGCATCCACTATGCGCTTGCCACCCTAGGCACAGCAACAACCCCGCATCATCTCAAAAAATTATTACGCTATACAACGCATATCGTTTTTTGTTTTGATGGCGATGCAGCGGGGCGAAAAGCGGCGGAACGTGCTTTATCTGTTATCTTGCCACTCATGCAAGATCATCTGCAAATCTCGTTTCTTTTTTTACCAGAGGGTGAAGATCCTGATTCACTGATCCGAAAAGAAGGAAAGGCCACATTCGAAGCACGCATTGCAAAAGCATCTCCTCTCTCTCATTTCTTCTTCCAGTTGATCGATGAAACTAACCACAGAAACACGATGGAAGAGCGAGCACGCTATGTCGCACACGCGCGCCTCGCTCTAAAACCACTACCAGATGGTATGCTAAAAGACTTGTTGCTAGATGAACTCTCGAAACGAACACGTATTGATCTAGCTACTTTAAAAAAAGATCATATCACGACAACTCAGCAGCCAGCCTACAAAAAAACCGTATTACCTTTCTCAAAACCCATGCGTCTTGCACTCACACTCCTTGTCCAGAAACCTGCTTTAGCTGAATTGGTCAACACCCCCCTCCCCACTTCATCCCTCCCTGGATGGGATTTCTTGACGCAATTAGTTAAAAGCATCAAACAAAATATATCAATGACCACCGGCGGACTCATCGAATCCATGCGCGATCACGAAGCAAGCACCTTGATTGCAGCACTCGCACAAGAAACCCTCGTCATCCCTCATCACGGTTTTGAAACCGAATTCTCAGGCGCTCTACGCCAACTTCTCGCCAAAACCCAAGAAACCGTCATTCAAGCATTACTCGCAAAAGCCACCCAAGGCGAGCTATCCGAACCAGAAAAACAAGAACTAGCCACCCTAATCACAAAAAAGAAGTCCTAACACGATGAGTAAATAATCATCAAACACCAGACCCCGCACTTGTTGCGGGGTCTGGTATACCGTTAAAGTGGCAATACGCAATACATTGCAATGATTCAATTAAAGGGTTACTGCGTAACATGAATCAGTAAAAACACTCAAACCAGTAGGATTTATTGAAGATTTCGGTATATACTTAACCGGCATTTAACTATTCCAGATACTGAAAGAGGCGATCCGGTTACATTATGAGCCAACAAAATTCGCAAAAAGAATCTCAAAAAGAATCTCAAAAATCCCGCCTCAAAGAGCTTATTAATCGCGGTAAAGAGCAGGGTTATCTCACCTACGCTGAAGTCAACGATCATCTGCCTGCAGACGTCACCGATCCCGAACAAATTGAAGATATCATCGGTATGATGAATGACATGGGCATTAAGGTGTCCGAAGAACAAGCGACCCTCGAAGACTTATTGCTGGTCGAACAAGATGCGGCCGCAGAAGATGAAACAGCGACCGAAGAAATTGCCAATGCCGCCGTCAACGTCGACCCCGCTGAACTGGGACGCATTATCGACCCCGTGCGTATGTACATGCGCGAAATGGGACGCGTTGAATTACTTTCTCGCGAAGGTGAAATTGCCATTGCAAAACGCATTGAAGAAGGCGTCTTGCAAATGCTGGCAACACTTGCCTATCAACCACAAATGATTGCCGAAGTATTAAAAGACTTCGATCGTGTTGAAAAAGGCGAATTACGTTTAAGCGATCTCATCAGTGGCTATATCGAGCCTGATCTTGAAGCGAGCGATGATGAAGATA
>MGYE01000043.1 GCA_001801625.1 Gammaproteobacteria bacterium RIFCSPHIGHO2_12_FULL_42_10 | reverse complement strand
TATTTCTTTGTTGATGATGGCTCTTTTGCACGCCATACATGAGTTCAGCAAGCGTGATAGAAGAGATATAAATATCACCTACTTCAAGCGTCGTAAATTTCTTCAACACCTATAAGTATATACTTATAAGTATATACTATTTGCATGTTTATGCAAGCGCGCTTTCTAGCTCGTTTTGTAAATCCTCTACCGTCTCAATGCCAACTGATAAACGAATGAGACTATCCGTAATACCTAATTTTTTACGTTCACTTTCCGGGAGGCTTGCGTGTGTCATGATCGCGGGATGTTCAATGAGGCTCTCTACACCACCTAAACTTTCAGCCAGAGCAAATAAATGGCATCTTTCTAACATTTTAACAGTCTCTTGTTTGCTCAATGCAAGTTCAGCTGTGATCATACCGCCAAAATAAGCCATTTGTTTCTTGGCGAGTGCATGTTGGGGATGGCTCTCGAGGCCAGGATAATAAACACGTGTGACTTTAGGGTGCTGTTCTAAAAATTGTGCGAGTATCAGCGCATTGTGGCAATGTCGTTCCATGCGCAAGGATAGTGTTTTTAATCCGCGTAATGCGAGAAAACTATCGAAGGGACTCGCGATTGCACCGATGGCATTGTGCAAGAAAGCTATTTTTTCAGTCAAACTTTCATCTTTTACAATGACGACGCCGCCAATGAGATCTGAATGACCACCCAGATATTTGGTAGCAGAATGGATGACGATATCAAAACCCGCTTTAAGCGGTTGTTGAATGACAGGCGTTGCAAAAGTGTTGTCAGCGACTGTGAGTAGATGGTGTTTTTTAGCGATCATGGCGACTTGTTCTAAATCAACCAGCTTTAAGAGTGGATTAGAGGGCGTTTCAATGAGCAGCATGCGCGTTTCTGGACGAATGGCCGCTTCAATTGTGGCTGGATTGCTGCAATCAACAAATGAAGCGTTTAGTCCGGCGGATCTTTTGCGGACCGCTTCAAATAAACGATATGTACCACCGTAGACATCATTCGAGACAATAACATGATCATTTGGATTCAATAATTCTAGAATGGTTGCGATGGCTGCCATGCCAGATGCGAATGCAAAGCCCGTTTTCCCTTCTTCTAAATTCGCAATGCACTCTTCATAAGCAAATCGTGTAGGATTTTTGGTTCGCGAATATTCGTAGCCTTTGTGAACACCAGGGCTTGTTTGGACATAAGTAGAGGTTGCATAGATAGGCGGAATAATCGCGCCTGTTAAGGGTTCTGGCTTTTGTCCTGCGTGAATCGCGCGTGTTGCGAAATGATGTTTCATGGCTAGACTCCTATTTTATCTTTTCTCTGTTGAGCGGGGGGTTCGTTGTTACAGGAATCCTCTTTCTTTCATCCAGCGATCATCTACGAATTTACTGAGATAATTTCGTATACCATCTGGCAGTAGTACCAAGCATCTCTCATCCGCTTTTAATGACCTAGCAGCTTGCAGTGCAGCCCAGACGGCTGTGCCAGAAGACCCACCTATTAATAAGCCTTCTTCGCGAATAAGACGTCTTGCCATCAAGAAAGAATCTCGATCGTTTACTTTGACATATTGATCAATCAGCTTGTTATCAAGCACAGGAGGGAAGAAATCATATCCAATGCCTTCTACTAAGTATGGATGTATCTCAGTACCGCCGCCTAAAATTGAACCAAATGGATCGACGCCAATTATTTTAATGGCGGGATTTGCTTCTTTTAAGCGTCTTGCAACGCCTGTTATTGTACCGCCCGTGCCGACCCCCATAACGACCATGGCTAGATTCGTTCCCATGTCATCGAGTATTTCTTGAGCAGTCGTTTCATAATGTACATTGGGATTAGCGGGATTCGTGTATTGGTCAAGTATATGTGCGTTGGGGATTTCTTTTTGTAGTTTCTTTGCAAGTTCTATGTGGCTATCCGGATCATTCCATGCAGCAGCCGTAGGTGTGCGGTAAATTTTTGCACCCAGCGCTTCTAGTACCACTTCTTTTTCCCGACTCATTTTTTCAGGCATTGTGATGATGATCTGGTAGCCAAGGACTGCGCCTGCCATAGCAAATCCAATACCCGTATTGCCAGATGTCGCTTCAATCAAGGTATCGCCTGGTTTAATCAAGCCATCATGCTCTGCTTGTTTGATCATTTTTACAGCAATACGGTCTTTTACTGAGCCACCCGGGCTTAAAAACTCACATTTACCATAGAGTTCGCATGCTAATTTGTCGCCGACACGATGCAGGCGGACGGTTGGGGTTTTGCCAACGGCTTCTAGGATATTGTTGAGTAACATGGATGGATACCTCTGGTTATTTTATTCGTGCTCTTTAATATGAATTGTATAGCAAGGATACAGAGGTGGTGATAAATTGTCATGCGCCATTTTTAATGGCTTGTGCTGACTGTCAAAGTTGAATAGGTAATTTTATGTCTCTTCGTACCTACCTGTTTGTTCATGGTGCTTGGCATGCTAGTTGGTGTTGGCAGAAAATTGCTGCTGCGCTTTCGAAACAAGGCCACTTTGTTTTAACGCCTGATTTGCCAGGCCATGGTAAAGCATGGCAACCGCCGGATACGGTTACGCTAGCCTGTTACGTCGCAAATATTGTGGCACTTATCAATAGACAAACAACCCCTGTCACGCTGATTGGTCATAGCATGGCAGGCATGATCATTTCAGCAGTTGCAGAATGCTTGCCCGATGCAATTGCTGAGTTGATTTTTGTTGCAGCTTATATTCCAAAGACGAATGAATCGCTTCTGGCAATTACTGAACAATCAGACTCTCAAATGATGCTGCCCCATCTTACTTTTGATGTTAAAAAACAGGCATTGCATGTGCGAGTTTCATCTGCGTTGATCCCAATTTTTTTTAATCGATGTCATGTAAGTGATGTGCAAGTGATTTTGCCGCAATTACAAACACAACCCTTAAGACCGTGGCGAGACGCAGTCGTACTGGGTAGTGCATTTGATCGTGTTTCAAAACGCTCATTCATCGCAAAGGCCGATCGCGCTTTATCGCCGCGCGATCAATTGGCAATGAGTCAGGCTGTGACAGATCGTATTTTGTATATAGAGGCAGATCATGCGGTATATTGTTCGGCAGCAGATGAGATTATAAAGTTGCTGACCTAACCCGGATATTTTACCAACGACAGCAGCATTTCATTAAATCACATCGTTGCTTGATGCAGAAATTTTCGTAGATTAATTTTTTAACAAAAAATATTGTTTAGAATAAAAAAATTCAGGAGCATTAAATGCGCTCGTTACCAAATTAATATTATTGAACCCCTTTCCTTACATATTATTTAAATGTTTTTTGCCATAACGCACCGCGACCCCCACTGCTTACAGCGATTTCACCTTCATCTCGCATTTTTCGTAAGACTTGACGAATCATATCTCGGCTTATGTCAGGACAATCGGATTCAATATCACCAATAGAAAAGGGTGCCATTTTTCGATTAACGGCGGAACGTATTAATTCTGTTTTTGAACCTCGACTTGTTGTAATGACACCAACGCGCTCTTCAAATTCTCGATAGGCTCGCAACAACACTCCCCAAAAATAGTTCAACCAAGGTTTGACATCATGCTTATCTGAGTGCCAATGATGAGAGCTTGCCTCAAGCGTTTCATAATAACTTTCTTTGCTATCTTCAAAAATTCGTTCAAGACTGATATAACGGCCAACTTGATAGTTAAATTGATAAAGAAGCAATAATGTTAATAATCGCGACATGCGACCGTTACCATCACCAAATGGATGCACACACAAAAAATCAAGAATTGCTAAAGGAACGAGTATTAATGCATCATACTTGTTTTCTTGTGTGGCGCTGGAATAATTTTGTGTTAACTGCTCCATTGCATTAGGTGTTAAATGCGCTTTTGTTGGAGTAAAACGAACACGTTTTGTTCCATCAGGATGGTTTTCGATAATTTCATTATCCGTTAATTTAAAACGACCACCTGGATTTGCTAGGTACCGACATAATATGCCGTGCAATTGTAAGATGACATTTGCTGTGAACGGCATATGCTCACCTGATTCATGAATAAGATTTAATGCATCTCTGTATCCGGCGATTTCTTGTTCAGAACGACTTTTGGGTGCGGTATCTTTTAAAACAAGTTCTTCAATTTTTTTATGCGGCAATTCTATGCCTTCAAGCCTATTAGATGACTCGCTTGATTCAATTTTGGCGACTAATTGTAGGCTTTTAAGCGCTTCGGGTGATTGCTTAAAAAAAAGAGCCTGTTTGCCACGATATTCTCCCAGTGAGCGCAAAGCAGATATTTGTTTCGCTGTGAAGGTTAAATTTTCGAGATATTCTGTCTTTAATGAACTCATTGTGCTAAACCTTTTATTAAGCAGGTAATGATATCATGAGCAATACCCACTTTAAAACAACCATTACCTACTAATTTTATTTATATTTAACATATGATTATATATCATGTGGGTATTATAATAGCCATTTTTCACGTCCGCAGTAGCTATATGATGAAATATCCGGGTTAAGCAAATTTTATTGAAATTTCAAATCTAGGACGAGTTGAGGCCATTCCCATTTTTTAACGAGGCCAGGAGCAGCCAAATTTGATTGATGTAGGGCATCGTTTTCTTGCTGTTCGTTTAGGAGTACTTGAATGTTTCGTAAAATATTAGATCAACATAATGTGACCACAACAGCAGCACTGGCAATTTTTTGGAAAGATGTTGCAAAATCGAAAGCGAACTGGGGTCAGCTTTGTGTGCAACAAGGCGGTCGAGAAAAAGATTTGTTCAAAGATGAATATATGTCGCTCTTTGTAGATGATGCTGTGACTGCAGAAGGACAAATTAAGCTGAATGAGAAAATGTGGTTGCCGCTTGCCACGCGAACACGTTTTTTTAGACGCACGATTTCTTATTTTGTTAAAGCAGAAAATCACGTGAAGCAAGTTATTTTATTAGGGGGCGGATTAGATACACTGTCGGTACGTAAAGTAAAATACACGCGTGATCATGATGTTAAGTTTTTTGAAGTTGATCAAGCGGAATTATTGTTAGCCAAGGCCGAGCTTTATAAGACACACAAAATGGATAAAAATGCTGAGTACATTGGTATCGATTATGTTAAAAACGATCTGATTCGTTATTTCAGAGAATACAATGTTGAGCCTGATTTACCGACGTTAATCTTATGGGAAGGCAATACTTTCTATCTTGAAAAAGTCGATGCTTTACGTATTTTAAAAGAAGTAACCGAGTATTTTAAGCATCTTGTCTTAACATTTGATTATATGCATGCTTCGATGCAACAAAAAACACAGGAACTAGATAGCGCAGCGAGAGAGCAGTCGTTGACTCAAACACTCAGTCAATTTAAAGCAAATCGTTCTCCATTTAAAACATTTTTTGAGCCTGATGAGATTATTGAATGCTGCCAGCAACTCGGGCTTAAAATTGTAGCGCATAAATCAGCGGCGGATCTCGCAAAGGAATACGATGTTGATCGCGAACCCTATTATACCGCTTATCCCTACAGCATGTTAACGTGCTGCTCGCCTACTTTAGAGCCTTCACCTCAAAAAGATGTATACGACGCTCATCGCTATGTAAAATTTTAAATCGAAATTGTTTTATTTTGACATGTTCGCCTCGTTTTGGGAGGCGTCCAAATTCTTTGAGTGCGATGCCGCCTATCGTATCGAATATTTCATCACTAAAATCGGTGTGAAAGTAGTCGTTAAATTCACTGATGAGTGTCGATGCTTTGATGATATAGGTGCCATCCGTCAATGCTTTGATATGATAGCT